>NZ_JANZMJ010000043.1:0-41649 GCF_025175645.1 Peribacillus aracenensis | reverse complement strand
TTGTCAATTAGTTTCATTGTGCTTTTTCGTTAAAGATTGGAATTTTTATTCAAGAAATCAATAAAGTTTTTCACAGTAGATAGTTTTAAAGAATCCTGGTTATACATTAACCATGTATTTCTTAAGACTGGCTTCCCATTTTTGTAAGATAACCCGTATGTATGCAAGTTATCTGAAGGCTGCAGGCATATTTCCGGCAAAATAGAAACACCAAGATCATTTTTGACCATTTCTTTGCACGTCTCCTGCCGATCTGTTTCCATAGTTACAAATGGTGGCTCCGGGAATCTATCATGCCACCAGCCATTTATTAAGTTTTTTAAAGAACTGTCTGTTTTATAATTTATGAATGGAAGTTGTGGCAAATCATCCAAGTCTACCTCTTTTTTAGAGATTAAACAAAGTCTTTCTTTATGCAGTAACGATTTGATTCCATACCATTCATAGTTTCCACGCAGAATACCTAATTGAACACTAGAGGAATCCAGAAGATGCATGATTTCTGTACTCCAGCCTGTATTCACATTAAATTGTACATGAGGATATTGTGTTGAAAACTTTTTCAATATTTCTGGTAGTTTATATTGGGCAAAGTTGCTGGAAACGCCAAGCCTTAACGTTCCTCTTACCTCATTTTTCATATTCAGCATATAATCTTTCGTTTTTTGCAGTTTTTTTACCATTTCTTCCGCATAGCCCGCTAAATGTATCCCTTCGGAAGTAAACTCAATGCCTCCTTTTATTTTGAAAAATAAGTTCGTGCTAAATTCTTTTTCTAAATTTTTAAGCCGGTACGTTAACGCCGGCTGCGATATATATAAACGCTCTGCGGCACGGCTAATGTTTTTTTCTTCATATAGTACCCTTATCGCAATCCAATCTTTTTCGTCCACTTAACCATCTCCTACTTTTTGATTATAAGTTTTTTTATCATTTTTATTAAAAAAATATGTATTTTACTTATGAATGAACTTATCATACTATATTTTCAAAGGAACAGGTAGTGCTGTAAATATTGGTTGAGAAAAGGTGGTTATACAATGAAAGTACCAGTAGTTGTAATGCGTGGCGGAACAAGTAAAGGTGTGTTCCTTAACTTTGAACATATGCCTTCGAATCGCTCACACTGGGAAGGTTTCTTACTTGACGTGATGGGCAGTCCGGATCGGAGACAGATTGATGGTCTTGGAGGAGCGAATTCATTGACAAGTAAAGCAGCAATTATCAAAAAATCGCATTCACCAGAATTCGATGTGGAATATACATTTGCGCAGATCAGCATCGATAATCTAATGGTTGATTTTAAAGGAAATTGTGGCAATATTTCATCTGCTGTAGGACCTTACGCAATTGAGCACGGATTAGTTCCGGCAAAAGAACCTGTTACAACGGTGAGAATTTTTAACACGAATACACAGAAATTGATAATTGCAGAAGTAGAGGTTGAAAATGGACAAGTGAAAAAAGAAGGCAGCTGCTCAATTCCAGGCGTGCCTGGTAAAGGATCACCTATCTATCTCTCTTTTACTCGTGCTGAAGGAGCAGTTACAGGAAAACTTTTCCCTACCGGAAATCCAATTGACATGATTAAAACGAAGGATCGACTGATTCAAGTTTCAATCATTGATGTTGCTAATCCACTTGTTTTTGTAAGAGCACAGGATATTGGTCTAAACGGAAGCGAATTGCCCACTGATTATTCACAGGAAAAATTAAATGAACTTGAAGAAATCCGGTCGATTGCAGCTGAAATGTGTCAATTTTCCGATAAGAAATCAGCAACCGTCCAATCTCCTGCTGTGCCTAAAATGACTCTAATTGCTCCTCCTATGGATTACGTCGATTTAAACGGATTGGAAAGAAAAGCGTCAGAGATGGATTTGATGATCAGAATGATGTCAATGCAAAAGCCCCATCAAGCTCTTGCTATTACAGGAGCCATCTGTACAACTGCAGGAGCTTACTTACAGGAAACGATTTTATCGGATATGGTGGACATCAAACAGGAAATTTTTCGATTAGCCCACCCGGCGGGGATAATGGAAACAAAAGTTGATTTTTTGGCAGGACACATTCGCGCTATTAAAGTGGTACGCACAGCAAGAATCATTTTAGAGGGATACGTGTACACGAAAAATAATTACGAGCTTACCTATCAATTAGCTTGATTTGAATTGATTTGTAAATTACGCAAAAAAAATCATCTATCACTTGGAGGCTTTTCAATGTGGGTCATCACTGTCTTTTTAAAAGGAAATATTAAATTTTTTGAATTTAACACAGAAAAAGAAGCGAAAGAACTATTCAAAAATATGAAAGGCACTAAAATTCTTTCCGAAATAGTTTACTTCAATGACCCTTGTATTGTATAAGTGAGTTTTCAATAGAGCCCAGACTCTAATGTATCTCCAACTAACCGATGCCTACAAAATTCAATTATAAAATAGGATTGAAAGTAGAGGAAAAATTTCCGGTGGGGAGCTCTCACACTTATACAAGTTAGGATATAGATACTGAATTCAGATTTTCATGGTCACTAGGGTAATTAAGCAAAAAGAAAACTAATTATTATCTATCATCCTTGTTATAGGGAAAAATATCCACAAACCAACCCATTATTTATTGACTGGTACCCTTTTTCTCAGGCTCAATTTTAGCATCAATCGGAGTATAGGAAGAACAGCTATATAAATATAATCATACAAAATAGTTGATAACTGGTAACTGTTGATAAGTCAGCACTGACTTCATGCGCGATAGTGCCCAGCTGATCCATTCAGCTGGTGCTAAAATTGAATAGCCTTAATTGAGGAAAAAATCATATTGTCTGGCCATCAGGACGCTTAAAGCTATACTCTAAAACTCATATCCCTATATGATATGAGTTTTAGTCAATGCATAAAGACTCTTAATATTTGAAGTACCAAACAGCCAAGAGCTATTTTAAGCCTTGGCTGTTTTTCATTCTTCTATTTAATGAATCCCTAGGCTTTTTGGACAAATTCTTATCTAATTAACTATGCACGGAAAAGACTCAATGATTATTGACCGCTTCAACCTTTTCTTGAATATAGTGGGCTGCGGATGAACCAGCTAATTTTCCAAAGACTGCGCCAGACATTAACCCGGATCCACCAGGATAGTTTTCATAAAAAATCCCCCCAATCATTTCACCAGCCGCAAAGAGACCTTTTATCGGTTGTTCTTCTTTGTTTAACACATGACCCGTAACATCTACATGCAAACCACCGAACGAGAAGGTGATTCCGCACGTAACAGGGAAAGCATAGAATGGCCCTTGCTCAATTCGAAGTGCCCAGTTGGATTTAGGAGGGGTAATTCCTTTCGTTCCTTTGCCATCTTTCTCTGCGGGTCTATACTCGCCATCTTGTACGGCACTGTTATATTCTTCAATCGTTTTAAGGAATTGTGTTTGATTGACCGGCAGTAAACTAGCCAACTCTCCAAGTGTATCTGCTTTATAAATAGTCGCTTCTTCAAGGTCATATTCTTTACGCAGCATCGGGCGTACCTGTGCATCATAAATTTGATATGCCACATGTCCAGGCTGTTTTAATACCTCACGTCCGTATTTGGCGTAGGTGTAATTTCGCAAATCTGCTCCTTCATCAACAAAACGTTTCCCTTCATTATTAAGCATGACACTGTACGGATAGGAATGCTTTTTAAAAATATCTCCCGGCTTTGTGAAGTCTCCTACTTTTGGCGCGTTATAATCTGTCCCAATCGAATGACATCCAGACCACTGTCCAAATTTTTGAGCCCCGACTGCCATAGCCATGGAAATGCCGTCTCCTGTGTTGAATTCGGTTCCACGAACAATTGCCGCTTCCCATTCTTCACCAATATTTTCACATCTCATTTGCTTATTGGCTTCAAATCCGCCACAAGCCAAAATCACACCGGATGTCTGAACTGTTACCCTTGTATGATCCTTCTCAACAACGACACCGGATATTGTGTTATTCTCTGATACAAGCTCCACAGCACGTGAATCGTACCAAACGTCAATGCCAATTTCTTCTGTCCGCGCAAAGAGCTGTCTCATTAAGCCAACGCCTTTATCTTCCGTTTTGATAGGCAGTCCTCCCCAGAAATTGCGCTTGCCATCTTGTACGAAAGATTGATTTTCATAATTCAATTCAAATTTTATTCCCTGATCACGCATCCACGCAATTGTTTCATAAGATTTAGTAACCAGCTGTTCTGCTAATTCAGGATTACTTTGTCCACCTGTTACTCGCATTAAATCATCTAAATAATCAGATTCAGTGTATTCAGGCATAAATATTAACTCGGCTTCTGCGTCTGTTAATTCTGGTATTACTTTTCTGATTGCGTCTAAATTATTGTAGGCAACACGTATGGCTCCATCTGTGAAGAAAGAGTTTCCTCCACGCTTTTCCATTGGTCCTCGTTCTAATACAAGAACTCTAGCACCGCCCTCTTTTGCTGAGATTGCGGCACATAAAGCTGCGTTTCCTGCCCCTACTACAACTACATCATAATTTTGTGTATTTGCCATTTTTACCCCTCCTGTTAAGTGGTGATAACTCTTCATGTAAATAATAAGTGAAAATAATGAATAAAAATAATATTGTTTTTTTATTCATTGCCATAGAAAAATTTTATGAAAAATGCAGTAAACGCGAACTAGAGTGAGTCTATTGCTTTACATAAAAAGATAGATTTCTTTTATTCATTAGTTGTATTATACTTTTAGAAATTAAATAAATTATAATTATTTATAATTACCCATAAATATTTTTTATGGTTAAAGGAGAAAAATTTTATGGATGAAAAAGATTGGCTTATTTTAATTACTCTTTACGAAGAAAGAAATATAACAAAGGCGGCACAACGACTATTTATTTCTCAGCCAGCTTTATCCTATCGTATAAAACAGCTGGAAAAAGAGTTCAAAACAAATTTAATCTCTAGAGGCAAAAGAGGTGTCGAGTTTACAGTCGAAGGGGAATACCTCGTTCAATATTCGAAAAATATGCGTAAGCAATTAGGAGCTGCAAAAGAACATATTTCAAATTTGGATAAAAAAGTGAAAGGAACTTTGCGATTGGGTGTATCTGGCTTGTTTGCCCGTTATAAACTACCAGTATTGTTAAAAGAATTTCTAACCCTATATCCAGAGGTTGAAATTAGTTTGAAAACTGGATGGAGTTCTCAAATTCATCAAATGCTTCAAAAAGAAGAAGCACACATCGGGATAGTTAGAGGTCCTTACAAATGGCAGGAAAATAAAGTGTTATTTCAAGAAGAAAAGATTTGTATTGCCTCCAGTAAAAAAATTGTATTAAAAGAACTTCCTTTTCTTCCTAGAGTTAATTATCAGACAGACCAATCGTTAAGGAATACTATTGAGAACTGGTGGCAGGAAACATTTGCGGTACCACCAAAGATTTCCATGGAGGTAGATCGGATTGAAACATGTAAAGAACTGGTTCTTAATGGTTTAGGATATGCCATTTTACCAGAAATCTGTACTAAAAATGATGAACCACTGTATACTTTCCCCATTGTATTACGTGATAATAGCTATTTGCTTAGAGAAACTTGGGTTTTTTATCGGGATGTGACTATGGATTTAGCACAAGTAAAAGCATTTATTGATTTTCTTAATGATTCTAAACAATAGAAATAAATCGAAATAAAACTAGTACAAAGGAAGAGAATTCATATGAAAAAGTGGGATTTAAATAATGGAAGCAAGACAATCCAATTTTCAGCTGCACTTCTAACTGCTTTTATTGGAGGCGGCCTTTTCTCTCTTATCAGGTTGCCAATCCCCTGGCTTCTAGGTCCAATGGCAGCCCTATTAATTGCATCACGTTTCAAAAACGTTAAATTAATTTGGCCCGTTTCGATGAGAAATACTGGATTAATTATTGTAGGTTATTCAATTGGCATCTCTTTTACCAAGAGCTCACTGTCTGACATGATTAGTCACCTTCCCTCAATGTTGATCCTTACAACCTTAATTGTCCTTGTGTGTGTATGTTCAGCTTTTGTTATGTCAAAATATTCCGGCATTGACTATCCTACCTCCTTAACGAGTAGTATTCCTGGAGGCTTGTCACAAATTGTTGTGTTTGCAGAAGAAATGAAAGGTATTGATATTACTACAGTAACCTTTTTCCATGTTACAAGAGTGATAATGGTTGTTTTCTTAGTTCCCCTTTTAATTTTCAGTCCTATTTTTGCAGCGAAAAGTACCAATTACTCATCTAAAATGATGGATAACGTTATTCCAGAGTGGAGTGATTTATATCCTCTTATCTTTCTGTTCGCGCTTATTTGTTTCCTCGCAGCAAGAATAGGTAAAATATTCAAATTACCAGCTCCTTACTTTTTAGGACCAGTAATCGCTGTTGCTGCAATAGGCCTTTTTGGTTTGCAGGGACCACCACTTCCTCCTTCACTTCTTGATATATCTCAATTTATGGTTGGCGGTTATATCGGTTTACTATTAAAACCGGAACAACTTGACAACAAAAGAAAAACCTTATTATTGGCTTTGATGAACGGACTTATTTTGATCTGCGCAACAATGTTTTTTAGTTTTCTATTGACCCAGTATTATGATTTATCGACTATTACGGGTTTTTTAAGTTTAGCCCCTGGTGGAATGGATCAAATGGGTATCATTGCACAAGAAGTAAATGCTGATGTATCTACTGTTACCAGCTATCAACTATTTCGGATGGCTTTTATTTATGCCGCAGTGCCTCCATTACTAAGATTGGTATTAAAATTAAGTTTAAGAAAAAAAGACAAGAACAGTAACGTTAAAACTAAATGTTAAATAAAAAAGGAGAGAGCTTTGCTCAAGAACACTGAAAATGTCTAATTTATAAAGAAATGAAGGTTATCATCCACAATATTTAGATGATGACCTTCTTTTTAAATACTAAAAATAGCATTAAATTTTAAAAAATTTCTTTATTGTATCACTTATCCATTGGCTTTCTTTGCTCTCCTCCCTCCAATCCTTTTTAAGGATAAATTATTTTGATACCTATACAAAAAAAATATGTATTTAACTTATTGTTCTCCCTGTATTACCTTTAATAAAGAAAAGCGCATAAGCATAGTGTAAAACTTATTAATCTACCAGTTATTTTTTCTGAAGAGTCACAAAATTAATTCTTAGTCATCCAGAGATCAATTGAAAGCGCATTCAAAATTTAGGAGGGGATTTTATAATGTTTCTTACAATTTTAGGCATCTCCATGGTTACCGTTTTTACCTATTTAATTATGTCCAAACGTTTATCACCCATTGTTGCTTTAACTTTAGTACCGATCGTTTTTGCAGGAGTTGGTGGTTTTGGAAGTAAAATTGGCACTATGATGATGGAAGGCATTAAGCTAGTCGCTCCTTCTGCAGCCCTATTATTATTCGCCATATTGTTTTTTGGTATTATGATAGACACGGGCTTATTTGACCCACTTATCAAAAAGTTATTAGAAGTTGTCAAGGGAGATCCTGTCAAAATTTCGATGGGTACCACAATTCTTGCATTACTCGTGGCCCTAGATGGAGACGGTACAACAACGTATATCATTACTGTTTCAGCTATGTATCCACTTTATAAACGAATCGGTATGAATCCATTGGTTTTAGCCACAGTAGCCATGCTAGCTTTAAGTGTTATGAGTGGTATGACCCCCTGGGGTGGACCTGCTACCCGAGCAATAGCAGTATTGGGACTTGATGCATCCGAATTTTTTGTTCCACTTATTCCTACCATGTTCGGTGGTGCTCTTTGGGTTATTTTCGTAGCATTTATTTTAGGGAAAAAAGAACGTAAACGACTTGGTGTAATACACATAGAAGAGTTCAAAAATGAAATAGCTGCTACGGTTGAAAATGAAGCCACTGAAACATATCCTCATATTGACATTAAACGTCCTCGTTTTTTGTGGGTTAACTTATTAATTGTGGTAGGCATTATGGTTCTTCTTATTATGGGATTGGTACCTTCCCCCATTTTATTTTTGGTCGGTTTCACTATTGCTTTAATGATTAACTACCCCAATCTGGAAATGCAAAAAAGACGTATCTTAGCACATTCTGGAAACGCCTTAATTGTTGTTCTATTAGTTTTTGCGGCAGGAGTATTTGCAGGAATCTTTTCCGGTACAAAAATGGTTGATGCTATTGCTAATGGACTGGTTGCGATAATACCTGCTTCATTAGGACAGTTTTTTCCTGTCATTGTTGGCATTACAAGTATGCCATTCACTTTCGTTTTATCGAATGATGCCTATTATTTTGGAGTTCTCCCTATTCTTGCAGAAGCAGCTTCAGCCTATGGTATTAGCCCGTTGGAAATTGCTCGGGCTTCTATATTGGGACAACCCGCTCATTTAATGAGTCCGCTTGTTGCATCAACCATTCTATTAGTTGGTATGGTTGATAAAGACCTTGGAGAATATCAGAAATTCGCATACAAATGGGCCATCTTGACATCGTTGATCTTAACAGTATTAGCTATAATTAGTGGTGCTATTTCTTTTATGTAAATTATAAAAGTCCTTGTATACTTGTTTGCAAGGACTTTTTTAGCATTTTTCAGCTAGATACTCTTTTGATAAAACTTTGTTGTCAGGTAAAGTACCATAATTGAAACCATGAAATAAGATGGAAAACTGATGTATTTACTGCTCTTATGTGAATTTGTTGGATTAGTATTGTAAATATTTTTAACATTAATGATGTTAATGTAAATCTTCTGTTGATGGTGTATCTGCTTTATCTATAGTGATATCTATTGCATCCACTTCTTCTTTTGTCATTGGTTCAGCAGCCTCAGTTTTAGTTTTCACTTTTTCAACCTCTTTGCCGTGTTTCTCCACTTCTTTATTAGCCTTTTGAATTTCCTTTTCAAGTTCAGTGACTAATTTATCAGCTTCTCCAGCCTTTTCTTCCCCATATTTAAGCGTAGCATTCAAGTTTTTAATTGTATTGTTAGCTGCAGCAAGCTCTTTAACCTTTGCGACATATTCAGCTGTTTTGATGGCCAACAGATCCTTAGTGGCCTGATGATTAGCTGTTTCAGTATTCAATTTTGTTTCCAAATCTGCGAAAGCTTTGGTTGCAAATTTGAGATATTTAAATATAAGCTAAGTTAATCGTTAATGTTGATATTTTGATAATAAAAAAGAATGCCTATATATAGGCATTCTTCATCGTTTTTTATGACCATTTTTCTTCATCAACAATCCATTGATTATTTTTTAACTCATATGATTTAGTATCGTCGTGGAAAACAAGAACGATGGTAAACTTTTCTTTATCTTTATCGAGTATATTTTGAAGCAAAATACTCCACTCAGGCCTATATTGATGAGCCCTACGCATTATAATAGTAAAATCTATATCAATCCCAGGGATGATTCGTTGTTAAATACACCGCCAACTCTTTACTTTTTTGTCTTCTTTTTTTACGAATTCTTGCTCGCTCTGGTGCGGTTTCATGTAATTTTCTCTCTTCTTCTGATTCCGGAATGACTGGTGGAACAGGTATTGGACGTTTGTGTTGATCAAGCGCGACAAATGTTAAGAGGGCAGTCGCTGCCATTTTACGCTCGCCGCTTTTTAGATCTTCGGCAATAATTTTCACAAACACTTCCATGGATGATTTACCCGCCCATGTTACATACGATTCAAAGCAGACCGCATCTGATGGTCGGATCGCATGTAAAAAGTCAACTGAATCAGTTGAAGCCGTTACACAATCTCTTCGGCAATGTCGTAATACGGAAATGGAGGCTACTTGATCCAAATCACTCATTAACCGACCGCCAAATAACGTATTATGACTATTTACATCATTTGGGAATACACGACTTGTTCGTACCACTCGTGATTCCTTACAATATTTTGCTTCCATCCTTATATCCCCCAAAAATTATACCAATCTTTTAGCGTTCCATTTTATTTATGGATGAATACCTTTGGGTTTTAGAAAAACTTCACCTGTTATTGGAGAAGTCTGTCTAAAACGAAGGTCAATTCATACATGAATTATTAAAATGGCATTATTATCTTTCATTTTAAAAATCCTGTAAGTTCCAGATTGCTATCACATGATATTTGCACAAAAATTGATTTTTCCAATATTTCCACAATATCTAGAGTTTGGATATTCTCTTCCATTTCAACTGCTTTTGTTCCATCGCTTAACATGGTTAAGCAATACGGACATCCGCTGCCAATCACGCTTGGGCTGACGGCCAATGCCTGCTCAGTACGTGCCACATTGATGCGTTGACCGGTGTCTTCTTCCATCCACATCATACCGCCTCCTGCTCCGCAGCACATCCCTGTTTCACGGTTGCGTTCCATTTCTATCACTTCCACACCCGGAATAGCTTTTAATATTTCCCTAGGCGGATCATAAACGTTGTTATAGCGCCCTAAATAACAGGAGTCATGGTATACAACCGTTTCATTCACTTCATACTTTGGCGTAATCCTTCCTTCTTGTATCAGTTCAAACAACAGTTCTGTATGATGGTAGACTTCTACGCCTTCTAATCCGAACTCAGGATACTCATTTTTGAACGTGTTGTAGGCATGCGGGTCCATGGTAACAATTTTTTTGACATTATGTTTTTGGAACGTTTCGATGTTTGCATTCGCCAGATCCTGAAATAAAAATTCATTCCCAATGCGACGAGGTGTATCACCCGAATTCTTTTCTTTATTTCCAAGAATCGCGAATTTAACTCCTGCTTTGTTTAACACTTTTGCGAATGACTGCGCAATTTTTTGGCTTCGATTATCGTAAGACCCCATCGAACCGACAAAGAATAAGTATTCAAATTCTTCCCCATTTTTCTCCAGCTCTTTGACGGTCGGCACCTCAATATCATCCCGTCCTTCACGCCAGTTTTCACGCTCTTTGCGGTTGATTCCCCACGGGTTTCCTTGGCGTTCTATGTTTGTTATAGCACGTTGGGCATCTGCATCCATCTTACCTTCCGTTAACACGAGGTAACGGCGTAAATCAATGATTTTGTCTACGTGTTCGTTCATTACCGGACATTGATCTTCACAGTTACGGCATGTTGTACAGGCCCAAATTTCCTCTACCGTGATGACATCGCCGATCAAGCTGACATCATACCCTGCAGCTACTTCTGCTGCTCCCTGTAATGTAGGCCTGTGTGCCTTCGCATTGCTAAAGACAAACTCTGGGAGCCATGCTGATTTTGAGGTGATAGCTGTCCCTTTTTCCGTTAAGTGATCACGCATTTTCACAATGAGATCCATGGGTGACAACATCTTCCCTGTTCCTGTTGCTGGGCACATATTCGTACATCGGCCGCACTCCACACAAGAATATAAATCAAGAAGCTGCTTCTGGTTAAAATCTTCAATTTTGTTGGCACCATAAACTTCTTGCGTTTCGTCTTCGAAATTAATAGACGATAACTGACCAACCTTATGTGTACGCCCTAGAAAAACATTGACAGGTCCAGCAAGCAAATGGGCGTGCTTGGATTGTGGGACATAGACTAAAAAGGATAATAAGAATAGTAAATGAAGCCACCAGAAAACAAAGAACAACACGCCAGCGGCAATTGGACCGAGCCAGCTTGTCGCAGCAGCGATTCCTGATGCAATGGGCTCAAATCCGGTCAGTGGTTTTCCAAGCCAAATTATCTCCATCCCTTTTGCGAACATCTTTGAGACCATTAATCCCCCGATAAAAACAAGAACAAGCCCTGACTTCCAGCCTCGTTTCAAGCGAACAAGCTTCTCAATATAGCGGCGGTGGAACGCCCAAACGACTGCGATGACGATCATAAATACAACCATTTCTTCGAACAATGCAAAGTATGGGTACACCGCACCGAGCGGTAAATGTGCTCCCGGTGCTAACCCTTTCCAAATTAAATCAATGGCTCCAAACTGGACAAGCAAAAATCCGTAAAAAAACATCACATGAATTGTTCCGCTTTTCTTATCCTTCATCAACTTTTTCTGTCCAAACACATTAACCAATACAGCAGTCCATCGTTCTTTCATCGAATGATTGAACTCGGCTTTCTTACCAAGTTTAATATACTCATAACGAGTCTTCACGAGGGAAGCAAACAAATAGAATGCATAAGCCATGATGAGAAGAAAAGCCATTAAGTGGATGACCATGAATATTGGCATCCATACCACTCCTTTGTTCAATCTACAGATAACATATTGGTCAGGTTCCTTCTTATCTTCAGACTGTTTCTTTTACATTCAGAACATTTTTTAGTTCTTCTGTTAAAATGGGGACGATTTCGAATAAATCACCGACAATCCCGTAATCCGCTACTTCGAATATAGGTGCTTCTGGATCTTTATTTATCGCAACAATAACTTTTGAATTTGACATCCCTGCTAAATGCTGAATAGCGCCTGAAATCCCAACCGCAAAGTATAAATCAGGAGTAACGACTTTCCCTGTTTGGCCAATTTGCAAGGAGTAGTCACAATAATCTGCGTCACACGCTCCACGTGAAGCACCTACTGCGCCACCTAATACGTCTGCAAGCTCTTGTAATGGTTTAAATCCTTCTTTGTTCTTTACTCCACGACCACCTGAGACAATAACTTTAGCCTCAGATAAATCAACACCTCCAGATGCTTTTCGAACAACATCCTTAATCACCGTACGAAGATCTTTAATGTCTACAGTAATACTCGTGATCTCTCCTGTTCTTGTTTCATCCTTCTCAAGTGGTGCAATATTGTTGGGACGAATCGTCGCAAAGATCAACCCTTCCTTGACTTTCTTTTTCTCAAATGCCTTACCCGAGTAAATCGGTCGTGTAAACACTACTTCATCTCCATCTTTTTCAACGGCAATGACATCTGAAATTAATCCCGCGTTTAACTTCATCGCGATACGCGGTGATAAGTCTTTTCCTATTGCGGTATGACCGAGAATCAGGCCTTCCGGCTTTTCTGCGTCGATCACTTGAAGAAGCGCTTGTTGATAAGCATCCGTTGTGTAACTCTTAAGGTCCCCATGATTCACGACCACGACACGGTCCGCACCATATTGCAGTAAACTGTTTGCTAAATGGTCAATATTATCGCCGAGGAGGACACCTACCACTTCTCCTCCCCCTGCTGCTTCTTTCCCTACTGCGATTGCTTGAAATGATACATTACGTAATTGCCCGTCACGAACTTCGCCAACTACCAATACTTTTTTTGTCATGATTTTCCCTCCATTAAATAACTTTTGCTTCAGACATTAAAAGTGATACTAACTCTTTGACTTGTTCAGTAGCGTCTCCATCCAGCACTTTTCCAGCTTGTTTGGCTGGCGGAAGGAACACTTGAACAGTGGTTGTCTTTGCTTCCACAATGTCCTCATCCACGTCAAGGTCATCTAAATCGACCACTTCAAGTGGCTTTTTTTTCGCCTTCATAATCCCCGGTAACGATGGATAACGCGGCTCATTCAACCCTTGCTGCGCCGTAACGAGAACAGGTAATGACACTTCGACAGTTTCTTCGTCTCCCTCTACATCGCGGACAATGGTCGCTTTCCCATTAGCAACTCCCAGATTGGTAATCGTTGTCACTTGTGGGATCCCAAGTGATTCTGAAAGACGAGGCCCAATTTGGCCGGATCCGCCGTCCACCGCGACGTTTCCTCCAAGAATGATGTCATATTCCTGCTTTTTTAAATACAAGGCAAGAAGAGAGGCTGTTGTAAATTGATCAATCTCTTCTATATCTTCACTATTAATCAATACCGCTTGATCAGCCCCCATCGCAAGAGCGGTACGAAGCTCTTTTTCCGCTTCTTCTTCCCCAACGGTTACCACCGTTACTTCACCGCCATGTTGGTCGCGAAGTACAATGGCCTCCTCAATGGCATATTCATCATAAGGGTTGATGATGAATTCAGCTCCACCCTCATCAATTCGCCCATTGCTTATCGCAACCCTTTCCTCGGTATCAAACGTGCGCTTCATAATGACAAAAATGTTCATCTATTCTCCTCCTGTTCTCACGGTTCTACTAAATGTATTCTTTTAAGTCAGACTTTGTTAGTATCGAATGATGCTCATATAAATAGAAATTAAAACTATTCTTAAACAAGCTTTTATAAACTAGCTACCTAACAACCTTGATATTCATTACCATAACATCATAAATTTTTAACGCTCTCATAGTTGCTGGTACAGGTCCAATTCCCCGGGTTGGTCAGCAACTTGCCCCTACCCCAACATACTATGTCCGCCATTCACCGACACCACTTGCCCGGTAATCCAATCCGCGGATTCAGATAATAGAAATAAAATCATCCCCGTCACATCATCCACTTTTCCAAGTCTCCTCAAAGGATATTGCTTAATAAGCTTATCCAATGTTGCTTCATTAAAGCCAAATGCACCTTGGTCAATCAGTCCAAGTGATACCGTGTTACATTGCACATTATTTCTACCAACATCCTGTGCCAATGACTTTAGAAAACTAATCGTTCCACTCCTAGCAGCGGCTGAAACAATTAAATTTCGATCACCCGTCCTCGCTGAATCACCTATGATATTGATAAACTTCCCTTGGTTCTTACGAATCATTTCGGGCATAAATGTGTGTGCCAAATTCAATACCCCGTAAAAACAAACATCCACTTCCCTCTTCCATTCTTCCGGTTCATATTTAAAGAACGATTTCATCTGCGTCCAGCCGGCATTGTTTACAATAAAATCAACGACGCTCTCGAGTTCCTGATCAAGCGTTTCCTTCATCCGCCTGACATCTTCCAATCTAGCAATATCCCCTTTAACCAGGCTCACTTTCACACCATACTCGCTGATTTCCTTAGCTGTTTCCTCAGCTGCCTCTTCAGACTCGCGATAGTGCAACGCAATATTCGCCCCTTCACTGGCAGCCGCCAATGCAATTCTTCGGCCAATTCCTTTTGCCGCACCCGTAATCAAAACATTTTTCCCTTTCAAACCGAGATCCATCTAATCATCCCCTCACGTACGGAACAAGTACAAGACACTCTGGTTCCCACATTAACTTCCTGTAAAAGAAGCTTGCCTTTTTTCAAGAAATGCTTGTGTTCCCTCTTTCTTATCATCCGTTCCATATAAAACGGCTTGTGCTAAGCTTTCTAACAGCAATGCCGTATCCATATCGACATCAAATCCCCGATTCACAACGAGCTTCGCCATTTGTACCGCAAGCGGTCCCTTTGCTACAATTCGTTCAGCCTTTTCTCGTACAGCAGCCCACAAATTCACCAAAGGAACGACATCCGAAACTAATCCAATTTCTTTGGCCTCATTAGCAACTATAAATTCTCCTGTTAAAATCATATTCATGGCCCTGCCCTTACCTATGATTCTAGCTAATCTCTGTGTCCCACCAGCCGCAGGAATGACAGATAAGTTTAATTCCGGCAGTCCGATTTTTGCATTTTCTGATGCTATCCGAATATCACACGACATCGCTAGTTCACACCCTCCACCGAGTGCAAACCCATTGATTGCAGCAATGGTTGCTTTTTTACTATTTTCGATTCGACGATACACTTCAGACATACCACCTGCTGTGAGTGCGTCTATGGATTTTCTGGTCATAACTTGGTTAATATCAGCTCCAGCTGCAAAGGACTTCTCCCCTACACCTGTAAAAACAATAACACCTATTTCCTTATCATTCTCTAAATCTTCTAAAGCCGACAGGATCTCATTCACTGTTTGATTATTTAACGCATTTCTTACTTCAGGTCGATTTAGCTTAATGATGCCCATCCGGTCTTCTCTTTCAAGCAATATATTTTGATATATCATATTGTACTCCTCCTTTATTTATAGTTTCGATGCATCTGGGCAGCGATAATATTCTTCTGAATTTCCGATGTTCCTTCGTAAATTCTCGTGATTCGCGCATCACGATAAAAACGTTCGATTGGATATTCGGATATGTAACCAATCCCCCCATGAATTTGGACAGCTTTATCTGCAACACGATTATACGTTTCTGAACCTAGCAATTTGACCATTGCCGCTTCTTTTATGACGTTCATTTGTTGATCGACCATCCACGCGACACGATAGGTCATCGCACGAAGGGCTTCCGTATCCAATGCCATTTCAGCCAAATAATGTTGGATAATTTGTTGCTCGAAAATGGGTTTCCCGAATTGAATTCTCATATGGGCAAAATCTAGCGACATCTCAAGCAATTTATCGCAAGATCCAAGGTTTCGTGCTGCCATTCCTGCGCGTCCATTCGCCAAGATTTTCAGCGCATTGACATAACCTTGTCCCTCTTCACCCAATACGTTCTCAACTGGAACTTCACAATCTTCAAAGAAAACTTCTGATGAATGAGATCCATGAAGACCCATCTTCTTTTCAATTTTTCCTATTTGAAACCCTGGGAAGTCTTTTTCAACAATAAAAGAAGTGATTCCTTTTGCTCCTTTAGTAGGATCTGTGACAGCCATGACCGTAAAGATATCAGCGATCGGAGCATTTGTAATATAATGCTTAGATCCGTTTAAAATATACTTGTCTCCTTTTCGAACCGCCGTCGTTTTGAGATTGGTCGCATGGGAACCCGCACTCGGTTCCGTTAAAGCAAATGCGCCGATCCTTTCGCCTGATGCCATGTCCGGTAAATATTTGCGTTTTTGCGCTTCATTACCCATCTCAACAATTCCAACGCCACCGATTCCCGTATGTCCGCCAATGACTGTTGTATAACCATTATGCGTCCTTCCCAACTCTTCAAGAACGGCACATTTCCCAACCATGCTAAGCCCTAACCCGCCATATGCTTCCGGAACGCTAAGAGCAAATAATCCCATTTTTTTCGATTTTTCCATAATACTCGCTGGAATTTCATTGCTTTCTTCTATTAACAAGGCATGCGGATCTACTTCGTTATCAATAAATTCTCGAATTCCTTGTTTTAGAGACTTAATCTCATCTGATAGTTCAAAATTCATAATATACACGTTCCTCTCAATTATATTTAAAAAATCCCTGGCCGGATTTTCGGCCTAAACGTCCTGACTTTACATATTTCACAAGTAAAGGGGAGGGGCGATATTTCTCTCCTAGACTGTAATAAAGGTACTCCATATTTCGGAGACGGCTATCTAATCCAACGAGATCAGCCATTTCGAGCGGACCCATCGGGTGATTCAAGCCGAGTTTTATTGCTTTATCGATATCTTCCGCCGATGCCACGCCTTCCATTAGCATATTCATCGCTTCATTTCCGATTATGCAATTCATACGACTCGTCACAAATCCAGGAAACTCATTCACTTCAACCGTTTCTTTTCCCATTTTTTCAGCGACTGATTTGATCACTTCTACCGTTGCATCTGACGTATCAATTCCGCGTATAATCTCAATTAATTTCATTCGATGGACTGGATTGAAAAAATGCATCGCCACAAATTGATCCGGTCTTTTCGTTGTTGCGCCGATTTCGGTCGGACTCATCGTCGATGTATTCGTTGCCGAAATGGCCTCAGGTGGAGCAAACTCATTAATTTGCTTAAAAATTTCAATTTTTAACTCCATCACTTCTAAAACTGCTTCAATCACTAAATCTGTATGCTGCACTGCTTCCTTTATCTGAGTTGTATACGTAAGATTCCGATGAACCAGAACTCGTTGTTCACTCGGGATATACCCTTTTTCAACGCTTGTATTTAAAAGGGATTCTATATACTCTCTTGCTTTTTCAATCGCTTGTTCTGAAATATCCTGCAGCGTTACTTCAAATCCAGCCAAAGCAGCGGTATACGCAATTCCGCGTCCCATTGTACCACTACCGATTACAGCTATATGGTTAACCAACTTTACTCATCCCCCTCTATACTTGACAGTTCTCGACAATCGTTGTAATCCCTTGTCCGCCGCCAATACACAATGTCACCAATCCATACTTCTCACCCCTTCGTTCCATCTCATGAAGAAGCTTCGTCGTGAGAATAGCCCCTGTCGCTCCTAACGGATGACCAAGCGCAATCGCACCTCCATTGACGTTAACTTTCGATAAATCAAGATTTAGTTCTTTCATAACCGCCAGTGCTTGTGCGGCAAAAGCTTCATTCAGCTCAATTAAGCCGATGTCGGCCAAGGTTAAACCGGCCTTTTCCAAAGCTATTTGAGTCGCCTTCACGGGGCCAATCCCCATAATTTCAGGTGATACACCCGATACTGCTTGCGAAATAATCTTCGCTTTTGGCTTTACACCATACCTTTTGACTGCATCTTCTGACATGACTATAACAGCGGATGCCCCATCATTTCGCCCGCTACTGTTACCAGCAGTGACCGTTCCATTTTCTTTAAAAACCGCTTTTAAGGTGCTCAGTTTTTCCAAACTCGTTAAACGAGGGTGTTCATCAACCGCAAAGGCTTTCACACTCTTACGGACACGAACTTCATACGGGACAATTTCTTGTTCAAACCGACCAGCAGCTATCGCCTGACTAGCAAGTTCTTGACTTCTTAATGCAAACTCATCTTGCTCTTCTTGAGAAATATCATATTGAACCGCTAAATTTTCGGCGGTTAATCCCATCGTCAAATTTCCATATTCCTCGATTGGTTGCGAACGGGATTGGCTTTCCGTATTGGAATCAATCAATTGAGTATTCCCGGTACCCACTCCATACCGTGCATTCCGAAGATAAAAAGGAGCCGTGCTCATGGATTCCGCTCCACCAGCAACCACAATATCTCCCAGTCCGCACATAATTAGTTGTGCAGCATTATTGATTGCCTGCAATGCGGAACCACATTGCCTATGTACCGTATACCCTGGTATTTCAACAGGAAGCCCAGCTCGCAGCAAAGCTAAACGAGCAATATTCGGAGCATCTGCACTTTGTTTTACATGACCGAAAATCACTTCATTGACGGCATTCTTCTCGATTTCAGTTCGTCCAACAATTTCTTCGATTACTTTTGCAGCAAGATAATCCACTGGAACATCCTTTAACGTTCCGCCCATTTTCCCTACAGCCGTCCGAACAGAATCAAGTATATATACAGATTTCATGTTCTGCCTCCTACAACAAAATTGGATAGAGCAGGGGAAGAGAACTCCCCTGTCAAACTATTAGACCATCGTTAATCCGCCATTGACTGAAAGAGTTTGCCCGGTTACATATCCCGCATCGTCGGAAACAAAGTAGGCAACCGCACCGGCGATATCATCTGGCTGGGCCAAACGTCTAAATGGTATGGCTTTTTCCAAAGCCCCAGCAATTCCTTCATTGTAAGATCCAATTTCCTGAAATAAAGGCGTGTCAGCAGGACCCGGCGCAATGCAATTGACATTAATCTTATGGCGGGCCATTTCTCTCGCTAATGTTTTCGTAAACGCAATTACGCCCCCCTTGGCAGCCGAGTATACAGCCTCACCACTCGAACCGACTCTTGCGGCATCTGAAGCAACATTGACGACCTTCCCATAACCATTCTCAATCATAATCGGCAAAATTTCTTTGCACGTATGAACTTGTCCAAGTAAATTTATATCGATAATTCTCTTCCATGTACTCGGCTCACTTTTTAGAAAAGGTTCTACTTTGTCCCAGCCTGCATTATTGATCAATACATCAATTTTTTTATAAATGCTAACCGATTCCTGTACTGCCGTTTTCACACTTTCCAAATCCGTTACATCACAATAGACTGCAGCTGCTTCATTGCCTGCTTTTTCAATTAAAGACACCGTTTCTTCTGCATTATTAATATTGATATCAGCAACGACAATTTTTATATGCCGAGAAGCCAATGTTTTAGCAATCTCCCTGCCTATTCCGCTTCCTGCCCCTGTAATAAATGCTACACGTTGATTCATCATTAATTCCTCCGTTCTCCCTTTTAAATATCAGTCATTGTTTACTTATCTTTTTATATTCAGCCTCTCGTAAGAGCCTACCTGGTCCTAATAATTTGCTGCTCATCTTCTCGTTCATGATTTCCCGAAGGCGGAACTTCTGAATTTTCCCGCTAAGGTTAACTGGAAACTCCTCCATAATCTCAAGATGTTCTGGCCAATACTGTTTCGCTAACCCTTTTTCTTCCAAAAAACCTCTAAACGAATCCATGGTAAGAGGAGATTTACCCGGTTTCATAATGATACATGCACAAGCTTTTTCCTGAAGACGGGCATCTGGAACCGCAATGATTTGCGCCATGGATACATCAGGATGTTCATACAACACATTTTCTACATAAGTGACTGGTATATTTTCACCGCCGCGAATGATGATATCTTTATTCCGACCGGAAATCCGGATATATCCGTCTTCATCCATGATCGCCCGGTCTCCGGTAATAAACCAACCGTTTTTATGTTCGGCAATCGTATCTTCCAACCGCTTTAAGTACCCAACAAACATAGCAGGTCCCCTAGCAAGTAAATCGCCTTCTTCATTAGGAGCACATATCTCTCCTTCAGAATTGACTACTTTCAGCTCCATTCCTGGAAAAGGGACACCGTCCGTACCCGCCAGCTTTTCTTCTGAATCATCGAGACGCGTCAAGGTCACCAGACCATTTTCGGTTTGTCCCCATCCTGACAATATTTTGAATGACACCTTTTCGGACGCTTCTTTTACGAGCTGTCTTGGAATCGGGGCTCCTAAGGTAACAAACGTACGGAGCGAGCTGATATTGTAATTCTCTATGCCTTCGATTTGAATCGTATCTTGCAGGAATGGTGTTGCCCCTGCCGTAATCGTAATCTTCTCTTTCTCAATCCACTCGATAAATTCGCGTGCATCCCAAACCTCTTGATAAACACCCGTCCCCGCAAAATGAGTCGGCAAACGCACTCCATATCCAATACCTGTTTGATGGGCAAACGTGGAGGCCATGAACAGGACATCATCAGATGTTAATCCCAATCCATCAATCCAGTAATTCGTTGAAACACAGAGGGTATTATGCGTATGCAGAACCCCCTTCGGATTCCCTGTCGTTCCTGACGTAAAGATGATTTCTGTCACGTCGTTCGGGTCATGGCTGATTTCATCCAGTACAGCTGCATCCTTCCACTCTTCCCATGGTTCTTCAAGTAAATCGGTAAACGCTTTCATCCCTTTCGGTACATTTTTCCCGATAACATAAACATGTTCCAATCCAGGCCACTGATGACTCAGCCTCTCAATCATGGCCGGATAATTAAATCCTCGGAAACTATCTGGAACAACAATCATTTTAGATTCCGCCATGCTCACCATATATCCTATTTCCCGATCGCGATAAATCGGGACTAAAGGATTACTGATGGCACCTATTCTAGTCGCCGCATAATGAAGGATAATGAACTCATTCCAGTTAGGCAGTTGAAAGGAAATGACATCTCCCTTTCCCAAACCTATTTCAAGCAAACCCAAAGCGACTCGATCGACTAGCTTGCCGAGTTCCCCATAGGTATAACGGCCCTTCTTATCGACAATGGCTATCTTTTTTGGATTTTTCGCTATGGCATCATTCAAGTAATCTAAAATCGTTCGATTTGGCCATATAGATTGATACTTCTCTATATATCCTTGACTCAAAATCGTATCCAGTATCAATGGTTTCCATCCTCCTAATTACTATCTAAACTTCTTGAAATCTACAGGTCTCTTTTCAAGGAAGGCATTTTTTCCTTCTTCTGATTCCTCTGTGTTGTAAAACATCGCTAGACTACCCATTGATAGCTGTGAAATCCCTTGGATGTTCGCACTGTCTGCATTAAAGGAGTATTTAAGCATTTTAAGCGCAGTCGGGCTCTTTTCGAGAATCTTTTCCGCCCACTCTTCCGCTGCTTGTTGCAGCTGTTCCGCGGGGACTATTTTGTTCACGAGACCCATTTCTTTTGCTTCCTGTGCCGAATATTGTTCGCACAAATACCAGATTTCCCGTGCTTTCTTTTCCCCAACAATTCTAGCCAAATAAGCAGAACCAAACCCCGCATCATAACTCCCTACCTTAGGTCCACTTTGGCCAAATTTCGCTGTTTCAGCAGCAATCGTTAAATCACAAACGACATGAAGGACATGTCCGCCCCCTATCGCAAATCCATTAACAGCTGCAATGACAGGCTTTGGAATATTGCGGATCGTTTGGTGCAGGTTTTCGACCTCAAGACCGATGCCGCCTCCTAAACCTCCGGAATAATCGTATCCGCCTTCATCTCCTTTTTCTTTTTGATCACCCCCTACGCAAAATGCCTTCTCCCCGGCTCCTGTCAAAATGACCGCCCCAATTCTGTTATCATCCCATGCATCACGGAAGGACCAGATTAATTCCTGAATCGACCTTGCCCGAAAAGCATTGTAGACATTCGGCCGGTTAATCGTAATCTTTGCAATCCCATTCGTTTTTTCATATAAAACATCTGTTAGTTCCATTGTGATTATGACCTCCATTTTTTATAGTAGTTTCAGGATAATTTGTCCTTTAATCAATTCAATTCCAAGTTCATTGAAACAACGAACCTTTTCTGTAATCCAATTTCGCTTAACATTGACATCGATAATTTCCACTTCAGCCGTTACCGTGTTACTTACATAAACAGGCTGTAAGAACACCATTTCCTTTTGCATAATGACACATGGTGCGCCTGGCAATACCTTGCTGATTGCTTCTGTTATCAGTCCCTCACTTAAAATTCCAGGCACAAAAGGTTGACTTACATCCTGGATGGAAATCTCATGTTCAATTCGCTCATTTAATTCCTTTGTCAACAAATTCCAACGCTCAGTGTCATCCTCAGCAAAGGTCCTTTTCACTTTGGTGATATGACCGGTAAACAAACTCCATCGTTCCACATCGCCTTCAGTAAATGTCCTCTGCATTCTTGCGATTTGACCGATAAAATAGCAATCTATCATTCCCATAAAAACAGTCCTTTATTTAATAAGAACGGAATTCTTTTCCGATAATATCTTTGGCGATGACCATTTGGTTCGCTTGCGCTGTCCCATCGCCTATTTCTAAGCCAATCACATCACGTAAACGTTGCTCAAGCGGCATTTCCTTCGTATAGGCATAGTGACCGTTCAATAATAAACATTCATGAATCGCTTCCACACTATATTTAGGGCCTAACCACTTAACCGAAGCCGATTCCTTGGAATGCCTCAAGCCTTGATCTCGGAGCCAAAGTCCTCGATAAGCCTGCCACTTCACAAGCTCAAGCTGTGTATAGTGAGTAACGATCGGGAATTGTACCCCTTGATAGGTTGCTAACGGCTTCCCGAAAGAGTGTCTATTTTTCACATGTTCTATCGTTTCATCAATACTTTGGAAGGCTGCACCGACACATTGTAAGCCGATTAACAAGCGGCTAAGATCAAATCCGTTCATCACTTGGGCAAACCCTTTATTCTCCATGCCAATCAAATTCTCTTCGGGGACTTCTACATCATTTAAGTAAATGGAACCTCGACTAATCGGAATATTCCCCATATCTTCATAACCTTTGCATTCGACTCCAGAGAGATTTGCCGGAACAATAAATGCACTAATTCCACGATTCCCTAGTTCTGTGTCAGTTTTTGCAAATATGATAAAGGCATCACCAACAGTGGCCACACTGATTCCCGATTTCTCACCATTTAGAACAAACACATTTCCTTTATGTACAGCCGTTGTCTTAATCCCACCGGCATCTGTTCCGGCTGAAGGCTCTGTAATGGCAATGCCCACGATTGCATCTCCGCTAGCTATCTTTGGCAGCCATTCCTGTTTTAGCTCTTCACGTGCATGATTATTAATAATTTCTCCAATTAATCCATTCAACATGACAGAATAAGTAAGGTTGAAATCACCTCGTCCAATTTCTTCGGCAGCTATTCCAGTTGTCACGCAATCTGCACCGGTTCCACCATACTCTTCCGGAATTCGCAGCCCATTGACACCTAACTCACCAAGCTTCTTCCATAAATGTCTTGGCGTAATCCCCTCTCTATCCCATTTTGTATAATTGGGAAGCAGCTCCTCCTTCGCAAATTCTTTTAGCATCTTGCGAAAATAATCCTGTTCTTCTGTAAATGAAAAGTTTAACAATGTAATTCCTCCCTTTGCCTATTTAGTATTGCAAGTTCCGTGCCAACTTGTTTCCCTGGAGAAACAGCATTCCTTCCTCATTTCCAGTTCGCAAAAGTGATATCGTTCGCAAATTTGCTAAGTACATTTGCGAAAAGAAACCAGCAAGCTCAATATAGAAGATAACGTGACATTCTATCAGTATTGGATTTTCACATCCCTCCACCCTTAGTAAGTTAAACCATTCAGACATTTACAGACTGTTAAAGCAAACTAAGTATGGTCATAACTACAATGACGAATATAAAAAGACTGTCTCATAAGACTCAAATCAATCACCAAAATGAAAAGACCCGTCACGAAATCCTTTGATTTTGCTGGATTTTCATGCCGGGTCCTTCAGGAGAAAGACTAAAAAATATGTTTTTTATACCTTTTACATCCTCTTAAACGTATTATTTTAGATTGTACTTTGCAATTTTACGGTAAAGGCTAGCAAGATGAATTTTTAGCTTTTGTGCAGCCAATGTTCGGTCACCATTCGCTTCTTGTAATGCACGTTGAATTACGTTGATTTCCGTACACTTCACTTCCTCCTCTAAACTTTGAATGGGAGTCAGAGTTCTTTTTATTACATCTGAAGACACATTAGGTGAAATACGTAAATCGTCTAACGTGAGAGTATCTCCCAAGACCAAATTCATTCCGCGTTCAATATAGGCTTTTAATTCACGTACATTCCCCGGCCACTCATAACTTATTAACCTCTCTTGTAGCTTAGAATCAATATACTTTACGTGAGCACCAAATTTCTCATTAAAATATTCAATGAAAAACTGAGCTAATGGAATAATATCTTCTTTCCTTTGCCGAAGTGAAGGAATCTTCAAATCAAAGACATATAATCGGTAAAATAAATCCTGCCTGAACTTCCCTTCCTGAACAAGCGTTCTCAAATCCCGGTTCGTTGCAGCGATAATCCGAATATCGACATTTTTACTCCCTGTTCCACCGAGTCGTTCCACTTCTCTTTCCTGTAAAACACGAAGAAGTTTTCCTTGGGCTTGGTATGGGAGTTCTGATATTTCATCCAGAAAAAGAGTACCATGCTGGGCCATCTCGATTTTCCCTGGTTTGCCTTCCTTTTTCGCACCACTAAACGCTCCTGCCTCATATCCGAAAACTTCCGATTCAAATAATTCATCCGGGATGGCAGCACAATTTACCGCCACAAAAGGGTTATTTTTTCTCGTGCTTAATCCGTGTATCGCTTGAGCAAACAATTCCTTCCCTGTTCCGCTTTCTCCCGTCAACAAAACAGTAGAATTACTTGTTGCGATACGGGCTGCCAACTCTTTAATCTCCTCAATCGCCGAACTTTCACCGATAATTTCCTCAAAGCTGTATCGATTTTGACCTGTTGACCTTTTCTTCGTTTTTAAGGTATCCAGAGAATTCATAAACGAAATCATTTCATACTGATTAACATCCTCTTGACGTACAATCACCCGATAAATCTTATGTTCATTCATTTTCAATACTCTAATTAAGCATGAATATCCAAAAACGACTCCAAATAATACCTTTGCATGCTTACCGTAATGTGTTCTTTGGATAACTTTCTTCGCATAAACTCCTAACCAATCTTTTTTATTAATCAAAAAATTCCGACAAAAATCCGAACTAATATCGATCAATATTCCGCCTGCATCAACTTCAATAAAACCCCAGTCTTCGGTTTGGTCTTTCAGATTAAGTTTCTTCATTTTAATCACCTATCCATTTTCTCATTGGATAAAACAAAAATGACAACTTGTCCTTTGATCACTTCATTACCAGCCTGATTGTAAGCAGTAACCTTTTGGGTAACCCAGTTTCTCTTTAAATTTAAATCAATAATCTCCAACTCGACTGTAATAACGTCTCCTACATACACGGGATGATAAAAAACCAATTCCTTTTGCAGCAAAATACAAGCACTTCCAGGAAGTTTTTCACTAATGACTTGAGTAATTAACCCTTCTGTCATCAGGCCCGGAACAATTGGTTGACTATAATAACTTTTCCATATGTCTTCATTCAGTCCGTATACAGGGCTATGGTCTCTAGTTAATTCCTTGCAAGATCTTACGTCCTGTTCAGTAAATGTACGTTGCAAACGCGCAATTTGTCCTATAAACAACTCCGTAATTGTATAACTCATGGTTCAGACCACCTTAGTATGAATATTCTGATTCTTATATATATTAAAGGTACAAATGCAAGAATACACTCCCATACAGGAAATAGACATACCGGGTTGTCTTCGGCAAAATCTATTCGATTTCATTTTATTTCGAACTGTCCAATTCATCTTTCAGGCCCGCTTATATTCAAGGGCCTGTTTTCCCAAGAACTATTTCTGTACCTGATCAATTAATTCATCAATACCATCTTTTAGACAATGACTCCGTACTTAAAGTCTTGTTCCAATGCAATCATGATGGAAACAAATACATTTTTAGCTATCATACCTTGTTAAAGCCTTACATGCCCAGCAATTAAATATGTATTCATTATTTGGTCACTCCTATTTTAATTAATGTAAACTTACACAAAAGGCCATGAAGCAAGGTGATTTGCTGTCACCGGATTGACAACATAAGCACGAAATATATTGATTGAATTTTGTGATAATTATCGGCTGATTTTTTGACTTCATTATGTAAATAGTAGATTGGATGCATATAAAGTTAGCAAAGCGTATTTATAAGTAGGATATTCACTTTAAATAACATACCAATCGCAGTGTAAATAGATTATCTTATAATAGTGGTGCTTATGCTAAGCTAGATAAAAGTAATTTTGAATGACCTTTCATTTTGTATTTTATAACACCTTTAATATATCATATAACATACAATGCATACCTATCAAGACGCGGAGGGCTATATATGGAAAAAAAATCTTTATCAATTCAAATTGGTCAACGTTTACGTTTTTATCGCCAACAACGTCAATTATCCTTGGACGACCTTGCTAGTCTGACTGGTGTTAGTAAACCTATGCTCGGGCAAATTGAACGGGGCAGCTCCAATCCAACTGTGGCTATACTGTGGAAAATAGCTGCTGGACTACAAATTCCATTCGGTTCATTTCTTGTAAGAAATCCTTCTATTAAAATTCTTCGAGAAGAGGAACAACCAAAGTTTCAAGAATATAACGACCTTTTTGAAGCTCATAATACATTTGCCTCACCAGGTGTGCCGTTTGAAACATATCGTATTCGCTTGCTACCAGGCTGTACACATTTGTCCTCTCCTATAGAGGGACTAAAATCTATAACAGTCCATTCCGGCACTTTAACTATAGAGATAAGCGGGGAAAGTTGCACCTTACAGAAAGGAGATGCCATCTCATTCTCTCCGGCCACTAATCAGGTATATCAAAATCTGGGTGATGAAGTGTGTGAATGTAATCAAGTAATCTTTTATACCATCCACTGAAAATTTTTTCTAGCAGCTTAAACGTACATTGAAATAAATTATGAGGATTTTGGTGTAAACATATTGTGAGGAAAATAAAAATGATTAGATTCCTAACGGAGGCTTCTTTTATGCTGAGAGACCAAATAGCAATGAATAAGATTAACTGATTTCATACAGACTTCTCCCCTTGGATAGTTTGTCCTTTTTTGATCATATGATCGACACCTTGAAAGTGATGTTTTTGACTTCATGCGGATATAGGGGTAGTGCCGCGTTACAATTTCTATAATTGTAAAAGAAATTTAATAAATACGCCCCTGTCAACGGTAAATGGCTGATTGTAACGTAGTGGAAGGAATTTATGGAGTTGATAGGCTCACCATACCCAAAACCCTCTTTGGCACTCCAAAACAACTATTTGTTTTGGACGCCTCCGGATAGGGATGGAATGGAAAGGCATAGCGGTTCGGTTATATGTTTAATTTTTGGTTTTTCAGATAGGCTTTACACGTCCTGAATTTTTTCTTCCAGTAACCCTTTGTCATATCAGCAATCGCTACGCCGGTACTTGATTGCGCGCTAATCATGGGGAAGGTTTCTTATCAACAGGCTTAAATAAAAACACACCCTATGTAGGTGAATACTGATATGATCCCCTACAGGTAGACAACTAAAAAGAGAGATTAAATCACAACATTTAAGTCATCTGCTTTTGGAAGAGCCAATGTAGTTGGAAATTTAATAAGTTAATCCATTTTTCAAAAATCCTTCATAAAGTAAATATTAACTTTATATTTCTAATTTTTCATGCTTAGATTCGTTCTACAGCGGAATTAACTTTTGTTTTATGGATAATGGTTCATTCGTCTTTAATTAAATCTGGACGATTTCATATCTTTTATCTATTCCCTTTATGAACTTGTTCAGCAAAAGGACCATTATCTACACATGCTCTCTTTTATTAATGAGATGGATGCTGGTCTCGTACGTATTAATGCTGAATCTGCGGGAGTTGAACTGCAAGCCCCATTCGGGGGAATGAAACAATCTAGCTCCCACTCTCGTGCGCGGAGAAGCTGCAATTGAGTTTTTCACCTCTATTAAAACCGTTTTTGTAAAGGCATAAATGATTGTTTAGAAGAATATATACCAGATATGTTCTAGCTATTAATGATGTTCTCAAGAACTAAACCTAATTAAAAAACGAACCCTCAAAAACTTATAGTGGAAAATAGAACAAAGCTTGCTAAATCAAGGATGTATAAAAACCTGCATAAATAAAAAAATAAGGCTTATAATAGCTGTCATAAACTTATCCCTTTTACATCCATTCTCTCCCTAAATTATCAAATAAATAGGATGAAAGGGTGTGAATTCAGAAAAAGAATATAACTCTTATCACTCTTCTTAGGAAGTGGCATCAGCGGGAATGAGTTATCCAACTTAAGGCTACGAGACTTGGACTTCGAGGAAAAACAAATATATGTTTTACGTAAGGGTGGAAAAAAGGATGTAGTGGCAGTCTCTCCTCCAAGGGTAGTCAATAGATTGCCCTTTTCGTAGTTTACAATTTTATTAATTAACATAAGATAAATTATAGGAACGGTTTTTCCAAGACTCCGTAGACAGAAAAAAATTCTAGGTATATCTTAGAGGCTTTTTTTATTAGTATCTCATTGCCACTAGTATTCTTAATTTTTGAGACAAAAGAATTTTACACTAATTGATATTTTTAATTATAGTACATCTTCTGTTGATGGTGTATCTGCTTTATCTATAGTGATATCTATTGCATCCACTTCTCCTTTTGTCATTGGTTCAGCAGCCTCAGTTTTAGTTTTTGGTTTTTCACCTCTTTGTCATGTTTCTCCACTTCTTTATTAGCCTTTTGAATTTCTTTTTCAAGTTCAGCGACTAATTTATCAGCTTGTCCATCCTTTTCTTCCGCATATTTAAGTGAAGTATTCAAGTTTTTAATTGTATTGTTAGCTGCAGCAAGCTCTTTAACCTTTGCGTTATATTCAGCTGTTTTGATGTCCAACTGACCCCTAGTGGTCTGAGATTAGGAATTTGACAAGTGTAATTAAAGTGCGGATGTATGACTCTAAATAAGTGTTTAAAACCTCTCTTTGATCCACCCTACCTTTATAGTTAGATAAATCGCTAAAAAATGCGGAAATACTAATTAGTGTTTCCGCAATTTCTACTATAGTTTGGATTTCATTTTTTCTTAGTATGTTATAAAAAAGAACATTCTATGCTTAAAGTGATTATTATTAAAAACATCAAGTCGGTATGTTAGTTTCTGAAAATACCTGTTCGAAAAAACAGGAAACTACTAACTTTAAAAGAGACAAACAAACAAAAAAATAAAAATGATTCAACTTATTTCCCCCTGGTTAGTTTACAATTGTTGAAATTTAGCAAATGAGTTATTCTTAAATCATCTAACAAGGCAGAATATTAAAGGAGAAAAAATGGGTTATCTCGGAAAGTATTTGAAAATGCCACCAACAATTGAAAAACTCAATAAATTGGAGAAGGACATTGAAAAAGAAGGATACTCCTTAGGTGACTTATCCTTTTTTTTAGAGTTTGACTTCTCCCCTTATGAAAATACTCCCTATGATGTCATTACATTTGCTAGTACGGGCTGTGACGGCATACATTTCGGATTTCTAACTGACTTCGGAACAGTATCTGATTTAGAGAATGCTTTTGTTGTATGTATTAGTCCAATGGATTTTGATTCACATATAAAGATTGTAGCAAGGAATATTAGGGAGTTTGTTAACTTGGTTTGTACTATGAAAGATGCCTTAACCATTTCTAACTTCAATATCCTAGAAGAAGAGGGACAATATATTCGTCTGCTCAAAGAACTAAAACAAGTAGAACCTGAAGATGAGGAATTTGAAGAAAACGCAAACTATGTAGTGGAAAAGATAATAGCGACATTGGGAAGCGAACTAATAGAGGATGTCTATCATTATGTGGAAAGAAAAGTAAGGACAGAAAGAGAGCAACAAACCATTTTACCTACTCTTGATGGGTTAGGCATAATACCTGTAGAAAGCGTTACGAGCAACCATATCCTATACAAACTTGAAAAAGATATGAAGATTAACTTGGAAGAAGTGAAATCTTTTTTTAATTCGGCAACTATAGAAAGTAAACTAGCTTTCATCAGAGATGCTCAATTTACTTATTTAATTTCAGATGAGATAGAGTTAAAAGAATTGATCATTAATGAAATGATTAAATTAGGTTTAAATGATGAAGTCGGTAGATTATACGTGTTTTAGGTCCTCTTTTTTTCATGCCTAATTAACACCATAAACCTTAACAGAACCAAAAGAAAAAACAGAAGGTATTCTCTTCTGTTTTTCTTAACTTATAGGCGATTATGTTTGGAACTTAAATCAAAAGATTAATTTTGAAAATTTACGTCCATTATTAGAAACTAAAATAAAAAGAAAGTAATAAAAATCCGATTCTTTAAATACACGAGAATCGGATTTTTTTATGTAAAATATTTCCTTGACGTACAATTTTCTTTTTTAGGTCGTGTCAGGCCTAAGATAGAATAAAGGCAAACTAGCTGAAAATCCACTAGTAGTGCCTTTTTGCGCGCAAAACTTCTGATTGTCCCCTATAAGAACCGTTCCCATGGTCTCTCATGGTCTTATACCTTCACATTGTTTATATATCGATCTAACGCATAGGCAACGCCATCGTCGTTATTTGACTTAGTAACAAAATTCGCTGCATCCTTTACTTCTTGAGGGGAATTGTCCATGGCTATTGCTAGACCAGCAACTTCAAACATGGCTATATCATTAAAACTATTCCCCACAACGAGCACCTCATGAGAAGAAATCTGCAGCATATCCATAAGCTTATAGAGTGCCTTTCCTTTAGATGCGTTAATATTCATTACATCTAAATAGATAGCATCGGAGCGGGTAATATATAATTTCTCTTTATACTTTTGCTCTAAATGTATGTAAGCTTCTTCGATTTTTTGTGGAGTATTTGCATAAATGATTTTAAATAAGTCTCTATTACCCACAAATTTGTCTATGAGTCTTGCATTTATTTTTTCAAGTTCCCAATGTACCTTTACCATACTTTCGTTAAAGGTGTGAACTTCGCCCTCAAGATATAGACTTATAGGAAATTGATTTTCTTGTCCGTATTCTATTATTTCTTCTGCTAAATTGATAGGTAAACCTGAAGAGTAATATACCTCGCTTGTTAAAGGACTTTTAATTAAGGCACCATTTGCTGCAATGATGGGTAAATCAATATTTAAATCTTTCACATAAGGATAGATTGATTCATAAGGCCTTCCACTTGCCAATACAACGCTGGTCCCCTCTCTTTTCAGCCTATGAATGACTTCTTTATTAGCATTCGACACATGGTGCTCATTGTTCAGTAAGGTCCCATCCATATCAAGTACTACCAATTTATACTGCATCATATCAACCCTTACTCTAGTTTCCCTATTTTTAGTTCTTCACATTTTGAATTTGACCATAATACGCATTTTTCCCATGTTTTCTTAAAAAGTGTTTATCTAGTAGATGATCATCAATTGAATTAATTTGAGGCGACAAACTTTGGGTATAATAAGCTAATTTCGCGATTTCCTCCATGATGACTGCATTTTCAACAGCTTTTAAAGGGTCTTTTCCCCAATTAAAAGGTCCGTGACTATTTACAATAACACCTGGAATAAAACTAGGGTTTAAATCTTTGAATGTATCAATAATGACCTTGCCTGTGTTCTTTTCATAGAGATTAGCAATTTCAAACGGTGTTAATTTTCTAGTACAAGGGATTTCCCCATAAAAATAATCTGCATGGGTTGTTCCAAAAGAAGGAATGGCTCTTCCTGCTTGTGCCCATTTCGTACACCAAGGAGAATGAGTATGTACGACTCCGCCGATTTTAGGAAATGCTTTATATAACTCTAAATGGGTCGCTGTATCTGATGAAGGATTTAAGTCGCCTTCAACCATATTTCCATCTAAATCAACGACAGGAAGATCCCCTGCTTTTAACTGTTCATAGGGAACACCGCTTGGTTTAATAACAACAAGCCCTCGCTCACGATCGATTCCACTCACGTTTCCCCACGAATATATAACTAAATTTCTCTTTGGAAGCTCTAGATTTGCTTCTAAAACCTTCTTCTTTAGTTCATCTAACAAGTTAATCACTCCTTATAAAAAGAAAGGCTGTATTCTTATTGATTGTTATTTTTCGTGCATCGTTACTATTAAGGCTTTATCGTTAGTTGCCTCTGATTTGGACTCGATTTCTCTTAGAATCTCCAAATCTGTCCGATTGCCTTATATTCTATTGATGACCGATATGGGTTACACTCTTCATAATATCTTTTGTACTTACATATAGTTTTTTATATTCTTCATAGTACTGATCATATATTTTAGTATTTTCAGGGTTCGGCTGGATTGGTTCTTCAAATTCCAACCAATCTTTTAGAACATGGGAATCTGGGATGATCCCAGTTGCAATCCCCGCCAACACGGCATCTCCTAAAGGTGCTTCTACATCGTTTTTAATAATACGAACGGGATATCCAGTAACATCTGCATAAATTTGCGGCCAGTTCATAGATTTTGAACCTCCACCTACAATAATGAGTTCTTTATCTAGTTTTGCATCTGTTCCTAATACCATTTCCATATTATGACGCAGCGAATACGCAACACCTTCCATGAATGCCTTATATAAATGCCCCTTAGTGTGAACAATGCTTAGGCCAAGAATTAGACCACGTGCACTACTATCCCAAATCGGACTTCGTTCCCCCATGAAATAGGGAAGAACTAATACCCCATTAGAACCTGCTGGAATCTCTTTTGCTTGTAAATCCAATAATGTATAAGCGTTAATCCCCAACCTATCTTCCGCGGCTAATTCCTCTGTACCAATCACATCTCGAAACCATCTTAAGATAGCGCCCGCAGTCGCAGCTCCTCCGAAGGTATAGATGATCTCACTGGAATCTACACAGTGCGGCATACTTACTAGATTAGGAGATAAATTAGGCATTTCTGTGATAAATCCCCAACACATGGATGTCCCTAACATGGCGACATGGTTCCCTTCAGCAAGAGCGCCCGCCCCCATTGTTGCAACAGGAGCATCGACACCGCCGCAAATGACGGGGGTACCTGCCTTCAAGCCTGTCTTCATGGCCGCTTCTTCGGTAATTCCGCCCACAATTTCGGTACATTCTACGAGTCTTTTAGGGAAAAATCGCAATGGAATCCCTAATTGTTCAGCCATTTCTTTCGACCAAGTTCGTTCCTTTAAGTTAAAAACCCCACCGATGTTTCCTGCTGAAGAATAATCAACCGCCACTTTTCCCGTTAATTTGTAGACGATATAAGGGGCCGGTGGTAAAAAGTATTCAATTTCATCCCATACTTTTGGTAAATGATTTTTCATCCAAAGAATTTTCGTAAAGCCGAAATAGGAATTGACGGAGTTCCCCGTTACCTCAAATAATTCATTAAGGTTGATATTTTCTTCTACCCACTTTACTTCTTCTTCTGCTCGGCGATCCATCCAAATCAAGCAAGGAGCTAATGGTTTCATCTCTTTATCAACAGGGATTCCGGATCCTCCATACAAACTGCTGATCGCAACGCCTTTAATATCCTTAGGATCAACATTTGATTTTTCGACCACTGCTTTAATTGTTACATTTGTCGCCTCTTCCCAAGGCTCAGGCCACTGCTGAGCCCAGGATGGCTTTGGTGTTTCTACGTCATAGCCTTTATAGTGATGTGCTAACACCTTCCCAGTTGGGTCAATTAATACTGCCTTTGTCCCCTGGGTTCCTATATCCACACCAATTAAGTAATCCATCTTATCACCCTTCATCGAGATCTAGTTGATTCGTTACGTGTCGGACTATTATTCTATTAATTAAGGCTTCAACAATACTTTAATCGCTTCTGGATGATGAGCCATTTCCATGGCTTCTGCAAAGTCCTCGACTTTAAAACTATGGGTGACGATTCCTTCAGAAGTAAGTAAATTCCGATCAAATAAATCAATGGCAACGGGGTATGTGTATGGGCCTAAGTGGGAGCCTCTAATATCGAGTTCCTTTCTGTCACCAATCACACTCCAATCCGTTGTTACCTCACTGCCGAAAACACTAAATTCTATAAATCGGCCAAGTCTTCTAATCATTTCTAAACCTTGTGTGGCACCAGTTGGATGTCCTGTTGCTTCAATATAAACATCACAACCATAACCTTCTGTTAAATCCTTGACGATTTTGATCGCATCTTCTTTTAATGGGTTAATCACCATATGTGCGCCAAGCTGTTTCGCTACGGATAATCTTTTCTCATTTGTATCTAAAACGATTAATTTCTTAGGTGTCTTTAAAGCAATGAGCTGGACCATACATAATCCTAACGTTCCTGCACCAGCTAGAACGACCACATCTTCAAATTCAATCGTTGCTCGTTGAACGGTATGAACGGCACATGCCATTGGTTCGACTAAGGCAGCTTCTTCCTCTGTGACACTGTCACCAATTTTATAGATTCTGGCTGTATTGCTAAATTTCATATATTCTGCCCAAGCGCCTTCAGCCATGCCTTTTTGGAATCCATAAATATTATGAACCTCACACATCCAGTACTTTCCTGTTTGGCAGAACCTACATTTGCCACATGGGTTAATCTGGTCAGTTGTGATCCGATCCCCAACCTGCAAGTCATATTTTTCAGCAGCACCTTCTCCTAATTCAGCCACAATCCCATAGAATTCATGGCCAGGAATAACCGGTGCTTTCATCCAAGGATCTTCTCCGCCCCAATACATTTGTGATCCATGGTATGCCTTTAAATCACTTCCACATATTCCACAGGCTTCCACTTTAATCACGACCTCATCTTTACCTGCTTTGGGTACAGCCACTTCCTCCACACGGTAATCTTCTGGACCATATGCTACAACAGCTTTCATCGTTTCTGGTAATACTGACATTAACAACATCTCCCCGTATGTTTAAAATTTTTATTAATTGATTCCTATAAATTAACGTTGATTCCCATTTACAATTGACTGTTAATCTTTCTGACGAAAACTACTATAATAGATGGCTCCAACGATAATGGCTCCTTTAAGAACTCTTTGAACGTATGGTGAAACGTCCATTAAGTTAAGTCCATTACTTAACACACCCAATAACAAGGCCCCAAGTATGGTTCCAAATATATGCCCACGACCACCAGCAATACTTGTTCCACCTAATACGACTGCAGCGATGGCGTCTAATTCATAGCCTTCTCCGGCCATTGGCTGTCCTGAAGCAAGTCTTGAGGTCATAATTAGGCCACTGATGGAAGCCGTAATCCCACTGATTAAATAAACAAAGGTTTTAATTCTTTTTACTTTCACACCAGATAATCTAACTGCTTCTTCATTACCGCCAATAGCATAAATATATCTGCCAATTGGTAAATGATTTAAGATGATATAAGCAACAATAAATACTAGAATCATTATCACAGCAGGCATTGGAATCACGCCAAACAGATAACCTCTTCCGATAAAAGTAAATGACTTAGATACTCCAGATAATGGGTATCCTCCTGTATATAAGAGAGCTAATCCCCTTGCTACCTCCATCATCGCTAATGTGACGATAATAGCTGGAATTCTGGCACGGGAAATAAATAAACCATTAATATAACCAAGCAGGGCACCTAAAATAATCCCAATTAATACGGCTGCGATGGCTGGCATTCCATTGTTGATCATCAAACCAACCATGATCGTACCTGTAAACGCCATCACAGAACCTACCGACAAATCGATACCGCCTGTTAAGATGACAAAGGTCATACCAACAGCTAAAATACCATTAATCGAAACTTGTCTAATAATGTTCGAGACGTTTTCAGACGATAAAAACTCTCCACTCGCAAAACTAAAAAATGTACATAATACAAAAAATCCAATTAAGGTTAACATCTCTGGGTACTTAAACATTTCTTTTACGTTAAATGCTTTTCGTTGGTAATTTAATTTTTGGATATTTAATTCACTCATTGATCAACACCACCCGTTGCATAGTACATTACTTTTTCAGACGTAGCTTCTGTTCCATCGATTTCTGCCTTTATTTCCCCTTTGTGCATCACGAGAATTCGATCACTCATTCCTAAAATCTCGGGTAATTCTGAAGAGATCATAATAATCGAGAGTCCTTGATCTGCTAAGTTTCTCATTAATTTATAAATTTCTTCCTTAGCCCCAATATCAATTCCACGCGTAGGTTCATCAAAGATTAATATTTTACAATCTGTATTTAACCATTTGGCTAAGACGACCTTTTGTTGATTACCACCACTTAAATTTTTCACCATTTGCCTGCCACTTGGTGTTTTGATTAATAAGTCTTTAATCGATTGATCAATAATGGCATCTTCTTTTTTCATACTAATAAATCCGAAAGAATTCCTTATTTCTTTTAAAATGGGTAAACTAATATTATTTTTAATCGTCATATTGAGCACGAGACCTTGGGTCTTCCTACTTTCAGGAATGAGGGCGATACCACGTGCTAATGCATCTGTCGGGTTTTTAATATCTACCTTTTGCTGATTGATATAGACTTCTCTGTCTTTTACAGGATCAGCACCTATTAGGGCTCTTACGGTTTCGGTTCTACCAGATCCAACAAGACCAGCAATCCCAATAATTTCACCCTTTTTCAAGGAAAACTGAATATCGGTAATATGTTTATTACTTAATCGTTTCACTTCTAAGAGCATTTCCTTGCGATCACGGGATGGTTTTTCAGGAAAGGCATTGACAATTTCGCGGCCAACCATCATTTTCACAATATCTTGCTTTGTAACGTCCTTTACTGTCCTTGTACCGACCCATTCCCCATCTCGTAAGCAGGTCATTCGGTCACACATGTGTAAGATTTCATCCAAATGATGTGAAATATATATAATGGTTACACCATCAGCTTTCAATTTCTCAATTAACTCAAATAATTTATCAATTTCTTTTCCAGTTAAGCTCGCTGTTGGTTCGTCAAAAATTAATACCTTCGTATCAATGGCAATTGCTTTAGCAATTTCAATAAATTGTTGGTTAGCAACACTTAAATGAGCTACAGGTTTGTTCAGGTCAATATCTGCATTTAATCTTTGCAATACTTCTTCTGCTTCTTTTCTCATCTTTTTTCTGTCTAATAATCCATTTGCCTGCTTGATCTCACGACCTAAGAAAATATTATCAACACCACTCAAATATGGGATTAAACTGAACTCTTGATGAATAATACTTACTCCTAATAGTTGTGCTTGCTTAGGATCGTTGAATGTTACTTCTCTGCCGTCTAAACGAATTTTACCGGTAGTAGGGGTATAAACTCCTGAAAGGATTTTCATTAATGTTGACTTTCCCGCTCCATTTTCCCCAACCAAGGCATGAACCTCACCACGTTCAATATCGATACTGACGCCTTTAAGTGCCTTAACTCCAGGAAACTCTTTCGTTATATTCTCAATTTCTAATACCTTATCCACTGCAATCACCATCCCTCTATTCCTTGACTTAGCAGGGCGCCTTTCACATAAGTTTTAAGCGCCCGCTTGGGAGAATTACCAGCTAAAATCTTTTGCGTTTTCTTTTGTTTGTAATTCCACATCAATCGGAACTTCTGTAGGTACTACTTCAGCTCCCCAAAGTTTTGCTAACGCCATACCAAGAGCGATTCTTACTTGATCCCTTGGAAATTGTGCGGTAGTTGCTTTAAATACGCCGCCTTTTACAATGGCTTCAATTGCTTCTGGGTGACCATCAACACTATAAATCGATACATCTTTGCCAGATGCTTCGATCGCACCTAATGAACCTAGAGCACCTTCATCATTCACACTGAATAGTGCTTTTAAATCTGGATTCGCTTGTAACATATTTTCTGTCACTTTCATGGCTTCAGCTCTGTCTTGTTTCCCGTTTTGAGTGTTAACAATTTCAATTCCAGGATTCTCAGCAATGGCTGCTTTAAATCCTTTTACACGCTCAAGGATTGGTACAACTGGAATACCATCTAAGATAGCCACTTTACCTTTGCCTCCTAAATCCTCTGCCATTTTTTTACCTGCTAAATAACCTGCATCATAGTTTTTAGAACCAACAAATGAGTCAAGTGGACCTTCAGCTTGTGCGTCAACTGCCACTACGATCACACCCGCTTTTTTTGCGGCCTCAACAGCTGCTTCTGCACCTTTACTATCAGTAGGATTGATTAAGAGAATGTCAATTTTCTTTTGAATCATATCGTCAATATCATTAATTTGTTTGGATACATCGTGTTGAGCATCCGCAATCACTACTTCTGCACCAATATCTTTTGCAGCATCTTCAAACGCTTCTTTCATGGAAATAAAGTAAGGGTTGTTCATTTCTTGGAAAGACATACCGATTTTTATCGTTTTTGCTTTTTTGTCTCCGTCAGCATTGCTTTTGCTAGAGCATCCAGCCGCAAATATCATGATGGATGCTAGTAAAAGTACCAATAAATTTTTTGACAGCTTTTTCATTTTTCATATTCCCCCTAGATTTTTTAAATTAAAAAAAAGTAGTCATTTTAAGAAAGATAAACAAGTAAAGGCGATTTATAAAAATCGTATCACCCCTTTCAAAATAGTAAATGAGCCATCTGTACACGCTTCCATTTTTCAAAGAATACAAAAAGGTGCCTTATATACGCAAGTCATTATGTTTTCAAAAAAACATAATAAATTACGCAAATAAGGCACCCGTAGCCATCATAAATTTTATACCAGCCGTAAGTATAAAATTTAAAAATATTAAGTTTTACTACTAGTGATTCTATACCTACCGTAAGTATAGAAGTTAAGGTTGAATTGTTGTATTTTTCTAACTATATCACATTAGATTCACATATTACAAGAGTCAAGTATAAATTTTAAACTATTCAAAATGAAGTAAAGTATCTGCTTCAATGAGTTCTTTCGCTACGACGACTAATTTTTTATTTTTATCTCTGCTCAATTTTTGCAGTCGTTTCATCGCTTCCGCTTCTTTTAAGTTCATTCTGTCCATTAATATTCCTTTTGCTTTTTCAATATGTTTACGCGCTTCTAACGCATTCTTTGTACTGTTTAGCTCATCCTGTAATTTCTTGAATTCTTCCAGCTTAGATAAACTAATATTGATCGCTATTTTTAAATCTCCAATATCGATTGGCTTTAGTAAATAATAAAGTACGCCTTCCTCTGCGGCTCTATTGATTAGTTTTTCATCATGATAACCACTAATAATAATACATGGGATAAATAACGTTTCATTTATCTTTTTAATCGCATCGATACCATCAAGATTTGGCATATTAATATCCATTAAAATGAGATCTGGCTTTTTCTCTATCGCCAATTCCACTGCTTTTAACCCGTCTGTAGCTACCCCTACCACTTGATGGCCCAGCTTTTCAACGTATGACTTAATCCCCATTAGAACTAAATATTCATCTTCAGCAAGCAAAATTCGCAATGATTTTGTCACTGTTCCTCACCCCATTTGATATTTGTACATACACCGAAATGAAAGCGCTATCTATTATTGCTGCACGACCTGGAGTTTCTACTCCCTATGTACTGTTTTATAGTAACATCATTTTTGAAAAAATCCATATGCCTTCGTCGAATTTATACAGAAATTACCCACATTTCGAAAGCAAACTAGAAATTACCCCATTCAGAAAAGGTAAGGTGATCTTCCTGAGTATGTTGCTGTTCAGTACATGATTTATTATCATATAGAGAATACCAAACAAATTAGGGATATGAAAATCTAGAAATTTTAAAAAAAATGTTATTCTTGAGGAAAGTCATAAATAGGTGGCGGTGGGATTTTGTCGAAGTTTATTTTTGAGTGTAAGAACATAACAAATAGCAGTCCTGACGGATATATAAATAATATTAATATAGCTTTAGGCTATTCAGAAATCCATGCATTAATTGTCAAAAACAGCTCTGAACAAAAAGTTTTCATCGAATCCCTAATGAATCTACTAGATTCTTCAAATGCTCAGGGAGAATTATGGTTTAAGAATCAATCTCTTAAAAATAGGAAACTTTCTAGATATAAGATTGCCATATTACATCAAAAACCGTTATTGATTAGCAACTTTTCGGTAGCGGAAAATCTTAATTTAACCAATATACCGACACGGAGATTTCTTCCGTTTATCGATTGGGGCAAAATTAAGAGTAAGTCAAAAAGGAATTTAGAAAAACTAGATTTCCAATTAGATTATCGTACCAAGGTACGAAATTTATCTGATGAAGACAAAAGACTTGTCTATATGACGAGCGTATTTTTACAAAACCCAGAAGTCATGATCATGCACGAACCTATGGAAGGGCTCTCAGCTAAAAATGCTACGAAATTATATAATATTATTAAACAATTTAAAGAAGAAGGCAAAAGCATTATCTATCTCACGAAACAATGGGAAGATGCATTAAAGCTCGCGGACCGAATATCTATTCTTTCAAAGGGAACCATTACGGATGAAATGTCATCTGACATAGCAAAAAGCGACCCACAAAGGTTGTTAAGGAAGATTGAGGATTACAATTTTAAAGAAAACGATAGCTATAATAATAATGATAATGATATAAAAAGTGTGCTTGATGCCGTTTTCCAAGCTGCAGAATTTCTAACATCGGAATATGAGCTCAAAGATGTATTATTACTGCTGGCAAAGGAAGTTACTCGTGTAATGAAAGCTGATGTTTGTTCCATTAAGTTAATTGACGAGTTTACATGGAGTATCATTGATGATTTTGAATTCAAAAATAATAAGGATGTAAAAGCTCAATTAACAAAAGAAGCGATTTTAAGAATTGCTAAAGGGAATGACATCTATTATGCCAATCAAAATGATAGAGAATTCAACTCATTGTTTGAAAAGAGTCATCATGTAAAAACAATTATTTGTGTACCTGTTTCGATTCGATCTCAAGTAACAGGTATCATTCAAT
>NZ_JANZMJ010000042.1:0-44450 GCF_025175645.1 Peribacillus aracenensis | reverse complement strand
CCGATGTTGTGATGGAAAGTACCGGAGTCTACTGGAAACCAATATGGAATATACTCGAAGGATCTTTTCACCTTGTTCTTGCCAATGCCAGGCATGTCAAAAATGTTCCAGGGCGTAAAACTGATGTGAAAGATGCCGAATGGCTTGCCAAGCTTCTAAGATGCGGACTTATTGAAAGCAATTTTGTACCACCAGAGGATATTCGTGATTTACGTGATCTTACTCGTTATCGAAAAAAATTGATTCATCATCGCACATCAGAGCAGAATCGCATCCACAAAATTCTTCAAGATGCTAATATCAAGCTCACATCTGTTTTATCAGACATTTTTGGTTTATCGGGACGCCGTATCCTCGAAGCGATTCTAAACGGTGAAAAAATAGAGACCGATGGTCTTCGAAAAATGGTGGATTGGCGAACAAAAGCAAGTATTACTGACATTGCCAATGCAATTAATGGTCGTATTCGCCGTCATCATCGTGATATGTTGCGTTACCATTGGGAGCATATGAGTTATTTAGAAAAAGCCATAGAAGAATTGGAAAAACAAATTGATCAACTCCTGTCCCCATATCGTAAGGAAGTAGAATTATTAGATGGTATACCTGGTGTGAACAAAGCTGCCGCAGCTACTTTTATTGCAGAGATGGGCGTGGATATGTCCGTATTTAAGTCGGCTAAACACCTTGCCTCTTGGGCTGGTGTGAGTCCCGGAAATTACGAAAGTGCTGGTAAAAAAAAACGAGTAAAACCACACAAGGTAACAAAGCTTTGAAAACGATGGCCGTAGAGTGTGTATTAGCGACATCAAGGCAAAATAATCGAATTGCTTCTCATCGAAAAAGAATTACCAAACGACAGGGAAAAATGAAGGGACGAATCGCTTCTGCCCATTTACTAGTAACGATTGCTTACAACATCTTAAAAACAGGTGAACCTTATCATGAACTAGGCTCAAATTACCTTGAAGAAAAACAAAATAACAAAGAATTAAAAATGATCGAATATCTAAAAAAGAAAGGCTATTCAATCGCTCCATCTAAACAACAAACTGCATAATCAGTTAATATAACGACATAGTACATTTACGCCCTTCAAAAAAATGAGAATATGAAGGGTTTATTTTAGCATGGCTTTTTTACTAATGTGTTTTCATACAAAAAAGCTGCCTTAAAAACAGCTCTGATTTTCAGCTAAACCAGCTAATGGGATGTCAATATCTTTTTCTAAAAATTCCATTTTCCTTATGATAATTAACCCTCCAAAACCCTTTTGGAAGGGTTCTCCCTGTTTCATAAAACCGTTAATCAGGCTAAATCCAGGAACTTCTTCAATGCATATTAAAAGAATTTTTCCAGCTGGAAAATGGGATGAATCCAAGTGCTTAATAAGGGATGCCTTTGTGAAGAAGTATGGAGTGAAAAGTCTACCTCAATTTTAGTCTTGGTTACTCTTAACCTTTCTAAGAGCAATCTTTTTTAGTTTATGGGTAATTTGGGGTACAGTCTCCCCTCCTCACTAAAGGGGCTTTTTTAAATATGTATTCAGCTCGTCTCGTTAAGGCAGTCCATTTGAAATAGCACTCTTCAAATGATCTTTTTTACAGTCTGGCATACGGTGACGTCTTTTATATAAAGTAAACTATTCCTACCATATTAATGAATGAATCAAAACGACAAAAAGCCCACTCTGAAGAGCAAGAGCCAGCTGCTAGCTTTTATCTAAGAAAAAAGGTCAGTCCCACTGAGTTAATACTTTAACACAGCGGGGACTGACCCCATTGTCTATTAAACATTTTGATTTTAGCTTTATCTGCCTCAGGTGTTATACCTTTCTACTTATCTATTTAATTGTTTCACTTTTACAGGCTTTTTTTCCTTGCTTACTTTGATGATTTGTCCGATAATACTGATGGCAATTTCTTCTGATGTTTCCGAGCCAATTTCCAATCCGATTGGAGAATGGACCTGCTCCAACTTTTCTTGCGTGACTCCTTCACTTTTTAACTTTTCAAATATGCTTATGACCTTGCGTTTACTGGCGACCATCCCAGCATATGCAATCGGAAATTGCAGTGCCGTTTTTAATACAATATCATCACAATCTTTTGTAACAATTACCACATATGACTTTTCATTTAGATTGGCTGCGAGCAAAGCCTTTCCAATATCCTCGTTCACGAAAAGGTTTGTCGCATTAGGAAAGCGTTCCTTCGTACAATAACCAACGCGATCATCGACAATGCAATAAGGATATTCGAGGAAATCAGCGAGCTTTGCCAACGCATGGCCTAAATGACCGGCCCCAGCCAGAATGAGTTCAGGCTTGCTTGTATAGACTTCAATAAAAACCCGTAACGTGCCGCCACAATTCATCTGAATTCCATCTTTTGCATGTTTATTCAATTTATATTCAACGATTTTAGATTGGCCATTTTGGATTGCCTTTAAACTATCTTCGATCACATAGTGTTCAGCCAAGCCCCCTCCGACAGTCCCTTCAATGGTACCATCCCGGTAGACAATCATTTTTCCAACATGCCTGGGAGTCGAGCCCTTTGATTCAATAATCATGGCTAAAGCAAAGGTTTCGTTTTGACGCGTCAGCATGGACACTTTTTCCATCAGCAGCATGAAAGCTCCCCCCTATTTTAAAACATTAATTCGGTTGATATTGCTTCACGCTAAGAAAATAACGTAAAAGATGTAACGCAACGGTTTTTCTGTAAGCCGCAGTGGAGCGTTGATCGTCGATTGGTCTAATGATCTTATCGAAAGCTGCCACAATCGCAGTGATGTCTGCATCGGCTAATGGTATCGTTTTTCCAACCAGCTTCTTCTCAATATCAATGGAACGAACCATCGTAGGTCCGACCGCCCCGAAGGCAAATCGAATGTCATCGATTCGATCTTTGCTTAACCGGACGAAACCCGCAAACGATACTTTGGCAATGGCATCTGCGTTGCGGTTGCCGACTTTCTCGAAAACGACATGTGAATCTTCTAATACGAGTGGCAGAATAATCTCCATTACTATTTCATCGCGAAAGCGTTGAACCCGTCGTGGACCTTGAATAAAATCGCTAATCGCAACCATGCGATCACCATTTACGGAGCGCAACAGAATCTTTGCATTGTATACATATAATAAAGGAAGCATGTCACCGGCTGGAGAGGCGTTGCAAACATTACCGCCTAATGTTCCCCGGTTTCTAATTGCCGGGGCAGCAATTGTTTTAATTGCATTCTTTAAAGCAAAAGGAATCAACGGGTTTTCAAGTAATTCACTATAGGTACAGCAGGCCCCGATGTGGAGATCCTTGTGATGTTGATACACCTGCTTTAATTCGGAAAGATGATTAATAAAAACAATCGGTTTAGGGATTTTCGGAGGTACTCCCCTTCTACTTTTGTGAAGAACCATAACATCGGTGCCTCCGGCTATGATTGAACAATCTTCTCTATTCAATTGGCTCAACGTTTCGTCTAAACTCTCGAAGCGATTCGCTGCTATTTTCTCTACCATAAGCCATCACCTTTTTTAGCTGCTAGGTTAATTGCCTCAACAATCATATTGTAGCCCGTACATCGGCACAGATTTCCGGAGATGCCTTCACGAATTTCAGCCTCTGAAGGATGAGGATTTTCAGATAACAAAGCTGCACTTGCCATAATCATCCCCGGAATGCAATAGCCGCATTGCACTCCCCCGGCAATGGAATAGCTCTCATCTAAAATTTTAAATTGTTCCGTTTCAATGATGCCTTCGATCGTTTGAATATCGGCACCAGCAATCGAGCCAATTGGAATAAGGCAGCTGTTTTGCAGGAGGTTATTCACAAAAACACTGCAGGCTCCGCACTCCCCTTCACCACAGCCTTCCTTTGTTCCGATTAACTCAAACTCATCTCTTAATAAATCTAGTAATCTTGCTGTAGCAGGGGTGTCAGTTTCTACCGTTCTTCCATTTAGTGTGAATTTAATCAACCCTCTTCACCTTCTTTCACCCAAAGACTTTCAATAATGACTTCCGGTGTAATCGGAATTTGCTGAAAAGAAGTTTGCAGGGCATCCTCGATCGCAGATTGGACTGCTGGAGCGCCTCCGATTAAAGTCAATTCACCTGCGCCCTTCGCCCCGTATGGACCATCAGCATAGGGGTTATCAAAGACCTTGCTTTCAATTGAAACAACATCCAATGAAGTCGGCGGTCCATAATCCGATATGCTTTTTTGTTGGATTCTACCTTGCTTTGACGTCATCTTTTCTAGATAACCGTATGCTAGCCCTTGAGCCAAACCACCGTCAATTTGGCCTTTCATAATCCGTTCATCGATGACCTTCCCAACTTCATAATTGCCGTATACTTTTTCTAACTTTATATTTCCTGTTAACGTATCAACTTCTACTTCAACGATATTAACGCCCCATGAATAAGCCGGGTAGGCATCTCCAGTGAAGGTTTTCTCGTCCCAAGGAATCATTTCACGGTGAACATAGTGCTCAACTACTTCCTGTTCCACCCCTGTTTGCCACTGATCTTTAAGTTTTTTTGCGGCCCGTTCAAGCAATTTTCCGACAATCATCGTCGTCCTGGAAGCTACGGTCGGACCCGAGTCGGGAACCTCTTTTGTGTCGGGATAAGGGTACAAAATATCTTCGAACGGGAGGTTAAGTTCTTTGGCGACAATTTTACACAACGTCGTCAAAATACCTTGTCCCATATCAGAGTTTGAGATTTTTAGTGATACCTGGTCGTCCTTTGATTTAACCAGCTTCACCGTTGCTTTTATATGATCTCTTTCGCCACTGCCTGTAAATCCACAGCCGTGTAGGAACAACGAAGTTCCTATGCCTTTTTTATAGCGCTGATTTTGTTGATTTAAGCGCTGAAAGTCTTCTTTTTTCTTTTTGTATTCTGACACGTTGAGTACGTCCTCAATCATTTCTTCCACTAATATCGGGTCGCGGAATTTACCTTTGGTGATGGTGGGGTCTCCTTGTTTGACGAGGTATTTCCGTTTATATTCAAGCGGGTCGATTTTTGCCAGTTTACTAAGATGTCCAATATGACTTTCGATTCCGGCAAAGCTTTGTGGAGCACCAAAGCCTCTGAAGGCGCCGTTCGGAACGGTATTGGTTTTTAAGACATAGCCTTTTGCATGAAAATGCGGAATTTTATAAACACCGGCACCGTTTAGTAATGCGCGCTGGAGCACGACATCGCTCAATCCCACATTTGCCCCTCCATCGAGAAAGATCTCAACACACATGCTCAAAATATTTCCTTCCTTATCAAGGGCCGTTCGATATTTGAGTTTGGCCGGATGTCTTTTCGTCGTAACCAGCATATCCTCAGAACGGTCGAACACGAGCATTACCGATTTTTTGACTGCTTTTGCGGCAACGGCTACGTGACAAGCCATCATCGAAGGATAATCTTCTTTGCCGCCAAAACCTCCGCCGGTAGGACTTTGAACAACTCTAACTTCATCGTCACCACAGGCTAATGCGCTTAGCAATGCATTTTTTATATAATAAAGACATTGCATCGATCCCTGGACGACAATTTCATCATCCTTATAAACGGCGAGCATTCCCTGCGGCTCAAGGTAGACATGCTCCTGATAACCCGTATCATATTCTTCTTCGATGATTTGATGGGCTCCCTGCTCGATAGCTGAAATGTTCTCTAAGCTTTCCCCAAATTCATAGCTTGCCAAAACTAAGGATACTGATTTTTGCTGGATCGCTTCGTCCAATGTATAGATAGCCTGATGTTCTTCAAATTCAATCTCCACTTCATTTAACAAACTGTACAGGATATCCAGGTCTTTGCCCGTGAGCATGAGAATCGGCTCACCAATATAATTGACCCACTCATTGGCAAAAATGGGCTGGTCTTCTTTGATAATTTTGACATAATTCGGTCCGGGGATATGCTCTGCTCCAACAGCTTCATACCCTTCCGGAAGGTTAGGTAATTGAATGGATATGACTTTTCCATAAGCAATTGGCGATCGATACAAAACACCATGAACCATATTTTCCAATTTCACGTCACTAATATAGGGCAACTGGCCCGATACTTTACCTTTATGGTCCTTTTTGGGCACTGAGGTGCTTATGTCTTTGAGATTCATTGCAACAACACCCTTCGACTCATATTTTTATTGGAACATATTCTGAATAGAAACCTCTTCCTATGATTTTATCAATGAGAATGATCTTTTATGATTCATTTCTATTCAAGATTTTCCTAGTTTTTAATTATATTTTTACTTCGCTTATCATAATCAATGGCTTTTTGGTAATCCTCCGGTGTATCAACATCCATTAATACTCCCACATCATCTATATTCATGTATTGCTGTTCGTAACCACCAAGGACCACACGCAAATTACTCTCTGGATTGGTTTCTAGAATTTTCTGTTTCACTTCGCTAGATAATTTAATGGGGTGGCCGCCTTTATGGTCAAAGCTGGGAATAACCACGTTTCCTTTGTGTTTTGCTAGTAGCTGAACAGTCTCTTTTTTAACAAGCGGACAATCTCCGGGTGTAATAAAGAAGGTTGGGGCATTTACTTCGTTGCAGCCCTTTTGAATGGAATGAAACATTCCCTGGTTAAAGTTTTCATTATAAACAAACTTGATCTGAAATGAATAGGCATTTTCATTGATGATTTTGGCAATTTCCTCTTGGATGATTTCCGCTTGAAACCCAGCTACGACGATGACCCTGCTGCATAATCCTTCAAATTTAGAGATCGTTTGCTCCAACACGCTCATTTGCCCCATCGGCAAAGTCATTTTAAATGCATTCGCTCGGCTGGAATATCCAGCAGCTAGGACGATTGCTTCCATGTTTGTCACCTTCTACCTATCATTTTTCTTAATTCTCACAATAAAAGCACAAGCTGAGTAAGCATTTACGGTATGGACTATTAAGAGATCATTGATTGTTTATGCTTTGAATTTTAATTAAAGAATCTGGATAGCGTTTTTTCTTTATATGCGTAAAAGCCTCATTATATTACTTTTGGTACGCTTCAGCGTAACGCATCTAAATGAGTTTTTTTAAACTCTCATTACATCTGGGATTTATGTACAACGATTAATTCAAGGAAGCAAAGAAAATCGAATTGAAAGAAGAACAACTCAATTAATTGGCTGATTTGATGAGTATACATGTAGATAAAGAGCTTGACGTTAGGGAGAAAATTATCAAAAAGAGCGGAACAAGATTCAATCAGGGAGCTATGTTAACCTTGGAATAGGTATTCCTACCCTTGTTGCAAACTTTATAGAAGAAAATAAACAAGTGGTCCTTCAATCAGAAATTGGGCTGCTTGGAATTGGGCCCTAAAACACCTTTGATACGGAAGAAAAAATTGTTTTTAATGACGGGTCAAATCGATGACAGTGGTGCGGAGCACATCATTAATCCATACTATGAAAATAATAGATTTAGATGAACTTGAATTAGAGAAGAAGAGGTACACGCAAAAACCAATACAGTAGAAATTTTCATGCCCTCTCAAAAACAAGCAGGAAAAGTTTTAAAATGAAAAGGAAACCAATATCCCTATTTTGGCGGATGATCTCGACGGACATGGAATCGGCATAAATCTTCTCCACTTCTTTTTCCATATACATATCCAAGGCGTGACAGACACCGACTCAATACCACAATTAATAGAATTTTAGATGCAACAAAAATTTAATGAGCCTCTGTATCCTCCAAATCTCTAGCCCTACAATCTATTTAAAAACAACAAATAGGAGAGTTAATCACTATGGATAACTCTCCTATTATGGTACATCCTTTAAAAATCAACCGCTTCACAGCAACCGATAAAATTAATGTTTATTCCCAGGGTTTACTCCTAGGGCAGTGCTTGGGATGGCATCATAGACAGCAGGATTGGCGTTTTCAAGTGAACCGTCTGCTAATCCGTTAAGAACCGCAATGACTGGAACCTTTGCTGTTTTTTTAAGCATTCCGTTTTGCTTCTGACCGAGCGTTTGGGTTTGTCCCTTTATTTCAATTAACATCGTGGCTGTGCCATTTAACTGGATGGACCCAAGCCCAGAGCCTGGGTAGTTCACGGTCGGATATTTTTGAATCGCGCCGAAAGAGGAGTTTCCGAGCTGCAACGACTCATAAGCGACGGCATTGACTTTTTTGCTCAAGGTAAGGACATCCTCGTCTAACACATAGTTCTTCCCGCTGAACGGGTCCATATAAGGCTTGGTTGTAAATTGGGCAAGCAGCTGGATGGAAACTGAACGGCTGTCCTCTTCTGACAAGCGGTTAAAGCCTCGGTGATGAATGTCAATGGCAACATCAGGATTTAGTTCTTGGGTCAATTCTGTAAGTGCACGTGTTTCCGGTGAAAAGACAAGTGATGCGTTTGCTCCATTATTTGTGGCACTATTGTTTAACACTTCTGCCACTTTCTGTGGATCCTTTTTAATCTCTTCCATTATGTCAAAATCATAATTCGGATGGAAATCACGATTTAAGTCGAAACCAGGGATCCCGTAAACCACGCTTCCATCATTGTTTTGGGCTCTCTCGCTACCTTCTGCATTGTAATACCAAGGTGCTTTTGTATCAGCTGGAAGGCCTAATTCTTTTGGATTCCATGTTTGATGAGAATACCTGGTAGGAAATTGTTTCCCCTCGTATTGGTTCGCTGTTCCATCAGGATTTAAACGTGGCACAAACCAAACACTCACCTCATCCAACATATCATTTACTTCTTTACTGCCCGATGATAGCTGCTGCATTAACTCAACAATTGCTTCTGTGCCGAGTGGCTCATTTCCGTGAATTTGAGTATAAACAAGCACCCTCTTCTTCTCTGGATCATTGTCACCAAATTTCGCTACATATAGTGGGTACCCATCGTTGGATGTTCCAAATTGCTCAAGCCCCATCTTCCCTTTCGATGCCTTTTCGATCTGCTTTAATTTGCTTTCCAATTGCTCATTTGACATCAAACCTGATAAGGAAAGGTTCTGTCCATCCTGTACCCAAGGACCATTTGGAGTGGTGACAGGCTCAGCAAAAGCTGTGGTTCCTACAAGAGTGGAAGCCAAAAACCCACTAGTGAGAATGTACTTTAATGCTTTTTTCTTCAATATTTTCTCCCCCTTATATCTATATAACAAGACAAATATTAGCATATTCTGACTATTTACGAAATAATATATTTGAAAATTATGAAAATTCAATCTTGAATTGAAGATAAAAGGGTATTTTGTCCTAGTGAAGAGAGTTGTCAAAGTTCCGTTTTTCTTTTTTCTCCTCTGGTAGTCTCTAAATCTTGGACACACTGATATTAGTACTCTAAAAATGGACGTGGTCAGTATGGAAAAGGAAAATGTATTTAAGCGGAAACATTATCAACCTGATATGATTTTATTAACCGTGAGATGGTACCTGCGGGACAACCTCAGTTTTCGTGATTCGGATCCGGCTAGTATAAAAGCGACTTCTCATTGTTCAGCAATCGCGCCCCATTGCCAATAATATATTTTGGAAACTAAGTATCTGTTTTAAACTCATTTTAGTATACTTTTAATTATTTTTGTATCAGAGCCATCTTCATAGATACGTATTTGTATGTAATAATGTATATTTATTGATTTAAAAGTGGAATTACCTTAGAATAAAAACAAAGATTACCTTTTTAGGATATCGAACCCACCCGCCTTTAGCAAAGAATGGAAGGGTTCAATGAAAGGCATTGTCGTTAGGAGTCTCCTTTACTGGACTTCTAACGACAATGCCTTTTTATTTAACTAAATCTAAATATAAGAAAGATAAAACATTTCGAATAAAATGAATGAGTGTTTCCGCTATTTATTTGAATAGTTTGAAACAAGGTAATTTCAATGAACTAGGAGGTCCTATAAAATGGAGTTTGTTACAAGTGTAAACTCATCAGTCAATATTAAAGTAATTGGTATTGGCGGCGGAGGAAATAACGCCGTTAACCGTATGATCGAACATGGAGTTAAAGGTGTAGAATTTATAGCTATTAATACAGATGCACAAGCTCTTAATTTATCAAAAGCAGAGATCAAGATACAAATCGGTGCAGCATTGACAAAAGGTTTAGGATCAGGGGCAAATCCAGAGGTAGGTAAACAAGCGGTTAAAGAAAGCAAAGAGCAGATCCAAGAAGCATTAAAAGGTACAGACATGGTACTCGTTACAGCCGGAATGGGCGGCGGTATAGGAACGGGCGCTGCCCCTGCTATTGCTCAAATTGCTCGTGAGCTTGACATACTAACCATCGGCGTTGTAACACTTCCGTTTGCGTTTGAGGGCAATAAGCGTGCAACACAAGCAGCAGGCGGAATCGCCTCAATGAAGAAAGCAGTGGACACATTAATTGTTATTCCAAATGATCGCTTATTGGAGATTTTACATAAAAATACACCCATGCTTGAGGCATTTCTTGAAGCGGATAATGTTATTCGGCAAAGTATCCAAGGTATATCGGACTTAATTGCTGTACCAGGTTTAATCAACATTGATTTTGCAGACGTGAAAACAATCATGTCCAATAAAGGATCTGCCTTAATAGGCATTGGCAGGGCAACCGGTAAACATCGCGCTGCGGAAGCTGCAAAGAAAGCCATTTCCAGTCCGTTACTTAACACTTCCATCGACGGAGCCCAAGGTGTGTTAATGAAACTCACAGGCGCCAATATAAGTCTATATGAAGTACAAGAAGCAGCAAATATTGTTACTTCTGCGGCAGACTCAGAGTTAAATATGATTTTCGGTTCTGTTATTAATGAAAACTTAAAAGATGAAATTATAGTAATTGTCATTGCTACTGGCTTGAATGATCAGGAGGTTCCATCATTGAAAATGTCTGCCCGTGCTTCCATAACAGAAATGGACAAACGACTGTCATAAGAGTTCTGGTGCAAAATACGATTATTATAATTCACCAGGAACACTGTTAGTGAAAGTCAAATAGAAGGTATGGAGCAAGAATTATCTGAAAGTCCAGAAAATGGGACATAAATAGCTTCTATAAAATTCCTTTTAACCTTTTCGTATCCATAGTGAAAGTCCATCTCGTCATTGTTTGCTATTTAAAAATGGGGACCTCTTCACGGAGGTCCCCATTAATGAGGGCTTGTTTAACGGTACAGTTCATTACGGGATATCATGTCCCATCGAGCTGGTTAAAATATTGAACCATTGCTCTTTTTTCATGCTTAGGTTTAGTGAATCGATGGCGCTGTCCAGTCGTTCTTTCTTACCGGATCCAACGATGGGAATGATTTTTGCAGGATGTCTCAATAGCCATGCATACATCACTTCATCTATTCCAATAGCACCGATTTCTTCTTTTACGATTTCTAACGTTTTTCTTAATCGGGCAGCCTTTTCATTCGATTCCTCAAAAATGCTTCCTCCTGCAAGAGGTGACCAAGCCATAGGAGCCACGCCCGCTTGTTGACATAGATTAACGGTTCCGTCCTCGAAGTTTTCAAGATTATATGCGGAAAGTTCCAGTTGGTTCGTCACAAGGGGATATTCAAGGTAAGATTGAAGCATATCCCATTGCGGTTTTTTGAAGTTCGATACGCCAAAGTTACGGACCTTTCCTGATTCTTTTAATTGATTAAATGCCTCAGCCGTTTCCGCCGGGTCCATCAGGGGATCCGGACGATGGATAAGCAATAAATCAATATAATCCGTTTTAAGATTCATAAGAGATTGTTCAACAGACTTTATTATATGGGTTTTACTAGTGTCATAATGGTGACTTTTATGAGAAGGACGGTTTTCGGATTTAAGAACTATGCCACATTTCGTAACGATCTCCATTTTATCGCGTAAAGATGGCTTTAATGAAAGTGCTTTCCCAAAAATCTCTTCACACGTATAGCTGCCATATATATCGGCGTGATCATATGTAGTGATGCCCCGATCCATTCCATGTTCAATAAGAGATAGGATTTCATCTGTAGAAAATCTCCAATCTGCCAACCTCCACATACCGTGAACAATGCGTGAAAGACTAAATTCTTCAGTTAGATTGACTCTTTGCATGTTTTGCTCCCCTTTTATACCGTGATTAATCTTGTTAATCAGTTGTTTGTTCTCCGTTCCATCATGATTATCCATCGTTAATTCATGTCAGTATTATTTGCTACTGCCATGAACATTAGTATAATTTAAAATTTCGGAGAATCCTAATCTTGAGTGGCCCTTAATTGCCATAGCTTAGGTTCATGAATCTATGCTAAAGAAATGCATCGCCGCCTTATTCGAGCATTTTCACCCGTTTGTTCCATAAGAAAAAGGCTGCCGCAGCAACCTCTTAAAAGGAATTCTTCAGCATAAATGAATTCATTAGTTCCTTTGTATTTTCTCGTGTAATTCCACGATTTCCATCGCTAAATCTTTTGTTGTCATGGAAGTCATCAGGTGATCTTGAGCATGGATCAGGAGCATTGGAATTTCGAATTTCTCACCGTTCACTTCTTGTTGAATCAATGCAGTTTGGATTTTATGCGCAGCAACAAACTCATGCTCCGCTTCCTCTAATTTATCCTGGGCATCGCCTGATTTACCTTGTTTTTGCAAGGCGATGGCTTCCATCGCACAACTGCGGGCATTCCCGCTATGAAGAATTAATTGAAATGATAATTCAGATAGATCCTCTTTCGTTTTCGCCATATTAACACCCCTTTTGATAGTATGCTATTTTGAAATTAATTGGAGGGCCGTACGCAATACTTCCTTGCCATTACATGATCCATAATGCATTGGATTTATCGTATCTACCGGTACTCCTTTTTCATCCCCTATTTTCTTTATATCATTAAGTAAATAACGAACTTGAGGGCCTAAAAGAATAACATCCACCTCATTTATGCGGTTTCTTACTTCCATTGTGGCAACAGCCTGAATTTTCACGCTCAGTCCTTCTTCCGCCGCCGCTTTCTCCATCTTATTGACCAATAGGCTAGTGGACATTCCTGCAGAACAGCATAATAGTATATTCATCCGTAATCCTCCTTAAAAATTAGGTATAGGTTATTTAATCAATTTAAATGTGGCCCATGGTTTAATATAATCCATTAAAAAATGTTCTTCTTTTACTACATGGGCGACTGCATTTTTTCGTTCATCCAATGGCATATCCTTTAAAATGACTTGAAGTTCCCCTTTGTATTTACCAAAGGAATCATTGCCGATGAAAACAGACCCTTTTCTCTGTGGGATACTTTCTCGGATTGCAAAGTCTTCATTCGCATATTTTTTCCTAACCTCTACTGAGCGGACCATATACTCACTGATATCACCACGGCGAAGGTGTATTTCTTCCAATGCAACCTTTTTCTCAATTGGTGACACATCCGATTGGAGTTCCACCTTCAGCTCGATTATGTCACGCTGCAATGATCCCAGCATTCTTAATTCCTCTTCACTCGCGTAAGCATTCCCGATGATGACATCATCTATTAACCCAGTTGCCCATAGATGCTTGGCTTGTACATCAATTGAAAGTTCCCGGTGCTGTTCTAATGTGCATAATCCATCATTAATACTCCAAGGACCTATATCACCGGTTTGTGAAGTAACAAATGCGGCTGTACGAATACCATGTTCTTTAAAACGTTTACTGCAGGAAATGAAGAAGTCATAAGGTAGACCTGTGTATTTTTGGGGATAGAAATTATGACAGCCAATCAGTTGATTTTTATTCCCTTGGTGAGTCAGAATATTCGATAAATATTCAACATCATTACTCATATTCAATTCGATTTTCAATCCATAAGGATTATATGTCATTTTAGCTTCTTTCAAGCCATCGAACCCAAGGTCTAGACGAACACCGTCAGCTCCCATTTCTGCGAAAAAGCTCAAATCATCATAACTGATATCAAACTTGTCGAAAACAGCTGGAGCAACATCAAGAATGACTTCCATATGTAACGTTTTCGCATAAGAAATAATATTTTTATATTCTTCCATGACAATTTCATAAGGTTTTGAAACCGATAATAAACATGTGAAAATTCGTTCAAAACCATAACCATGGGCAAGTTTAATATATTCCTTGTCTTTTTCCGGTGTAGAGTGTTCCGGATAAATGGAAATCCCCAATCGTCTCATAACCTAACATTCCTCCTTCGTTACTTGCTTTCTTTCCATTGAGCCCGCCTGGCATGTAAACCCATTAAATAGTCACGGTAGCGTGAGGATACCATTACAGAACATATAACCGTCGGTACAATGACAATTAAATAATATGTCGATCCCATTGCGCTAAACAGAATGATTGAAAAGCCAATGATTACAATAGACATGCCGACTGATTTCCAGGGTGTTAATTTTTCACCTAGGCCGGTACGAGAAAAAATGATTTGGGCCCCTACAAATGATAGGGTTGCGAAAATTATTTCAAGCATATTTAATGCCCGCCTTTTTATCTTCAGGTCCGGCTTCTATTTTATTTTCATCTCGTAAATGTTGCTTCTCGAACATCTTGAAAAATGGAAAGTAGATCATTAATGAGATGACGAAATTCAATAAAACCAGAACCCCGGCCATGATCGTCCAATTTGTACTGATGACAGCCGCAATTGGACTAAAGACCGTAAACGGCAGCTTAGCCATTATCATCGGTATCAACCCTAATTGAAAGAATGTATAGGAAACTATGACATTTACCAAGGGAGCAACAATGAACGGAACCATTAAAATGGGATTCATGACAATTGGCGCTCCAAAAATGATAGGTTCGTTAATATTAAAAATCCCTGGAACAAATGACAGTTTACCCAGTTCTTTCAGATACTTCGATTTTGAAAATAAGAACAGCACGACAAGCGATAGAGTCGATCCTGCCCCTCCAATCCATACGAACCATTGAATGAACTGTTCGGTAAATAAATTGGGTAAATTCGCCGCATTGCCCGTCCTTGCAAATGTATCCATATTTTCGAGAATCGCCGAATCCCACATTGGCCGTATGATCGGCCCTAATATTGCCGGCCCATGAATGCCCAGCGACCAAAAGAAAACGATGAGAAAGACTGTAAGTAGACCACCTATTAAACTATTGCCAACCAATAAATTTTTGAGAGGAGACACCAAAGTAGTGATGATCGAGTTAATGTCAAAGCCTAAGCCATAACGAATACCCCAGAAAAGAAGGACCACTACCAATGTTGGAATAAGAGCTGCAAAGGAATTCGAAACCATTGGCGGAACGCTTTCCGGTAATTTGATTTTTATATCGCGTTTAATTAAAAAATGAAAAATTTCAACGGAAATCAACGATGTTACGATTGCACCGAATAAAGAGGCAGCACTCAAAGAACTGATAGGTAACCAGCGACCCGCTTCTATCACCCCTGGAACGGATTCCATGACTTGAGTAGGCACAACACATGTAATCAGGAAAGCTAAGACTGATAGGAGGCCTGCACTGAGCTGATCTAATTTATAATGGCCAGCAAGCGCCGACCCCACCCCGAAAGCAGCATATAAAGCCATTGCTCCCACTGTAAACCGGAACGGAACATCCAAAGCAGCACGATAAGGTGCAATCCATTCATCATATCCATCGATAGGAAAATTCAACAAAATAACAAAGAATGATCCAATGATCGTCAATGGAAGAGTTGCTAGAACACCGTGCCTGATAGCCAGCAGATGTCTTTGTGAACCAATTTTGTTTGCAACCGGAAGCACTTTCATTTCGAGTAAACCCATAAAATTATTCAATAACCTTTCCCCCTTTTGAATAGTAGTCTGAAAAAACAAACAATTTCAATAAATAAACATTATAACGTTATATTGATTATGTCAATATTTTTATTGAAAATATGGTTGTGTTACAGACTTTTAAATCATAGAAGTGTAACATCCTTGCTTCACCTAGAACAGCAAAAAAGAAAGCTCCCTGCCTCTTCAATTCTGTACAAGCCTATATACATTTCCCTACACATATTTGTTTAACTTCAATTAAAGGTATATGATAGATAAAAAGACTGTAGGTGGAACGACTTATTAATTCTGAAACGAGAAAACCAATAAACATTACCCTCAATCCGTACTTGAATAATAGACTCACTAAACTGGCTGAAGAAAAAAATATCCCAATCGAAAGATTGATGGATAAAGCTGTAGATTTGTTGCTTGAATACATGGAAGATTGTGAGACTGTTAATCAGGTAAAATACAGTAATAACGAAGCGATTGAAAAGAATAAAGAAATGATTGCAAAAAGTAGAGAATTCATTAATAAAAAAACAAGCACTTAACCCCAAGGTAAAGTGCTTTTTCATACTGTAGACAACTCGATAAAAATCGAGTTTGTCTACAGTTTTTTATGGCTTGTACAATTTGGACGTTGCTTTCCACTCCAGGCACTCGCTTTCCGCGGGCGGTCAGGGAGCCTTCTCGGCTTTCGCCTATGGGGTCTCTGTTCCCGCAGGAGTCTCGAACACCCGATCCAATCAACTTTGTTTTAACCTTTGGATAGAATCCTTTTGCCTAGAGTCTTTTTAGAAATATTAAAACTTGAGGTGATGAGGATGCTTTCTAAACATGTTTCTATTCAGCGAGATCGATTTGAAATGGATCAAATTCAGGATTCCGTGATGTCCCACTGCGGATTCCAAACGACTTCCCAAAGGTGTCCATCAGGGTCTTGAAAGTGTGCAGAGTATCCTCCCCAGAAAGTGTCATGTGCCGGATCGGTAACGATCGCGCCAGCTTTTTTTGCTTTTTCCAACACAATATCCACTTCCTCTTTACTACCTACATTGTGACCAAGGGTAAATTCAGTAGGACTTGCCGGAGATAGAGGAACCTTGGCCTCATGAGCTATATCCCTTCGATTCCATATGGCAAGCTTTAAGCCTTCTTGGAGGTCGAAAAAAGCAACGGCTCCATGCTCAAATTCTTTGCCCACTATTCCTTCTGTCTGAAATCCGAGGCCATCCCGATAGAATTTCAACGATTTTTCCAAATCATCCACACCTAATGTTATGACAGTAATACGCGGTTTCATGATTGACCTCCTTCTTACTTACTTTCACCTTCTATTGGTTACCAACGCTTTTAGTTCATACCAGGTTAAAATCAATACGTTTTTTTGTCAATCTAAAAGGAATTCCTGTATAGTAGAATGATTAACTGATCAAGCTCGATATCAGAATATACTAATTCACTTTACTTAAAATGGAATGAAACCGAAAGGAAAAGGAATTACCAATGATTTCATTTATCCTCACCTTGAAACGTTTCCTAAAGGCTCTATGGTCTGCTTTTAAATTGAAGAACTTCCAGGTTCTTTTCGTATTGGTCCTGATTATGTTACTTTCCGGCACAATTTTCTATGTTAAGCAGGAAGGTCTGACTGTGATTGAATCCCTTTACTTCTGTGTTGTTACTCTTAGTACGGTTGGGCATCCAAGTTTTGAACCGCAGACAACATTTGGAAAAGTGTTTACAATGATTTATATTGTAGGCGGCACCGGATTATTTATGGGCTTAATAGGATACCTTGCATATGCAATCATAAAGAAACCGGAAAACGAGAGCAACAGCAGAAAAATCTGAATGCATAGGAATGCTTAAAATAATTGGCATTCCTTTTTGATTGGTGTAAATAATCGCCGTTCAAAGGACCAAGTGAAGGTTCTCCCTCAAATTACTGAAGTTTGAGCAAGGACCTTTATTCCTCTATGTATTGGTTTTCTTCAGTTGTTTTAATCACAAGTCTAGCCGTGGCAGGATACGGATTACTGATTTTCTTCGTAATTTCCCCCTTTCCCCATATAGCGTCATCCAAAATACAGGACTATTGAGTCACTTCGGAAAAATAAAATCTCCATATATTTCTTAAATCAAGATTAATTAGGACTCATCCATTTTATTGCTATTTTATCTTCACCTACTTTAACCGCTCTATCCATCAAAAAGCCCCTCTTGATTAAGAAGGGCAATTAATAATGGATGGCACTTAATCTTCAAGCTCCTTTTTCTTGTTCAAGAGCTGGAGGTATTCCCTATCCAATTTCTCCTTTTCCTTTTCCTTCATTACACTGGACAACTTCCCAAGGGTCTCGACGATTTGCACTTCAATCATAAGAAGTTCAGCCTGTTTATCTAGATGACCATCTTTAAGCGTAGCCGATTTAGTTGATTTCTGATTGATAGCACATACTCTCGGAGGTTCATCTTCAAATGAAAGTGCATGTGTTGCAAGCGATTGGATCAATGAACGATCATGAGTCACAAAAACGATGGTTCCTGGATATGCTTTTAACACCTCGGTTAGAGCCTCTTTAGTTTGAATATCCAGGTAATTTGTAGGTTCATCCAAAACCAGTACATTATAGTTTCCCAAAAAAACTTTTGCCAGGGAAGCCCTGACTCTTTCCCCACCGCTTAAAAGGGATACTTGTTTGTGAACATCATTTCCTTTAAAAGCTAATCGGGATAATAGCGTACGAATAAAGGCTTGATTGTAGGGACTGTCCTCCAATATATTTTCAAGAACCGTTTTACTTTCATTCAAGTTTTCTTGTTGTTGGGCAAAAAAACCAATTTTTGCTGGCTTCGCGATATATAAATCTGGGTGCCGCTCCACTATCTTTTTCAATAATGTCGTTTTTCCTGAACCATTTTGACCATCGATGGCGAGTCGGCAAGCTAGGGGGACATCTCCAAAAATATGTTGTTTCAGTATCCTTGACCCGACTTTCAGGGAACAGCCATTAAATCGAATGACCCTTTTGCTATGCAAAGATGGAAATTCCGAAATATCAAAGATTATAGCGGAATCTTCCCTCGGCTTTTCTTTTTTTGCTAATTTTTCGATTCTAGTTTCAATCGCTTCTGCGGAACGGTTCAATTTCGCCTTCTGTTTCCCGGAGCTCCGTTTATGGAGCCTTGCTTCTGAATTGCCCATTCGTTTAGGGGCTTTCCTAATTGAATCAGATTTGGCTTGGAGGTTTTGGGCAGCCTGTTTCAACCGATTCTTTTCACGGGTATACTCTTCATATTGCTTATCTTCCTTTTCTGTTTTTGCTTGCTTTTGTTTGATATACGCTTCGTAATTCCCTTCATATACAGTTACCTTGCCTTGCTCGACTTCCCATATTGTTGTACACAGGTGATTTAAGAAAGCTTTATCATGTGAAGTAAGTAAAATAGCGCCATTAAAAGACTTTAAATCCTTTTCCAATTGTTCAATTCCGGATATATCCAAATGGCTGGTAGGTTCATCCGCAATCAATACATCCATATTGGAGGACAGAGCTGCGGCGATTTTCCTTCGAGTACGCTCGCCGCCGCTTATGATTTCTTGATTCTCATTGGGCAGTTTCCATATGCTCGTTAACTCCCCGCTTATTTCTTGTTCATTTTCTTCAATTTGCGGGATATAGCCGACTGTTCCATAGCTTTCTATATGACCTGTATCGGGTTCCCTCACGCCCGCTAGAATAGAAAGCAAGGTCGTTTTACCTTCTCCATTCCTACCAACCAATCCAACACGGTCATGGCTGTAAAGATGAAGTGAGTCAACGGAAAGAACTTCACGGTTCCCGTAACTTTTCTTTAAATCATTCGCTTTTAAAAATAACATGAAAAATCCCCCTCTATTTTTCTAGAGAGAGATCGCCTGTTACTAAATTAATATACATAAACCAAATATACCTCATCTGATTTGATAACAGATAAAGCAGTTGTATATGAATTAGTCCCTATAAACGAACAGACGAATCCCATCTCTAAACATAATCATTAAAAATCTCACAAGGGTATCTCAAAAGTTTCTTGTTCAAATGAAATGGTGATTCACGCTACTCACCAATAAAATCGGTAAGCAAACAAAGTGACACGTATTTTTTTGAACATATCTAACCGATTACACCCATTGATATAGATTTAGATTTACTGTTTATTTGATAAGATTACTGCTTCATTGTATAAGGTACCTTTTCCTTCCAATGTAATGAATGATTGCATATTATTCATATGTTTGTAAAGCCATTTTATACCCTTTTTATTAATGCTCAAGGGAGAGAATTAATTGGGCTCAACATGGACATGAACATCATACACTCCATGATCTTTCATCATCACTTTCTCGACATGGGTCGCTATATCATGTGCTTCTTTAATATCCAAGGTAGAATTGACAAGGATGACAACATCAATCACTTCATTATTCCCGTAATTTCTCCCTTTAATTTCTTTTATCCCCTTGACTCCATCCACATTTGTAATTACATCCTTATATAGATGAATTTTATTTTCATCAAACCCGTCAGAAAGTTCATGCGAGGCTTGAATGAAAATCTCCCAGGCTGTTTTGCATATCAATAATCCAACTATGATGGCAGTAAGGGAATCAAGCCAAGGCATATTTAATTGGGAACCGAAAATCCCAATAGCTGTTCCGATACTTACCCAAGCATCGGAAATATTATCTTTTGAAGCTGCCATAACGGCTTTACTATTAATTTTTATAGCAAGCTTTTTATTATATCGGTATACAAAATACATGGCTATTGCTGATAAAATACCTACATACCCTGCAATAATGTCAGGTGATTCCTTTCCACCTTTAAGCATGGAAGCAACGGCATCTATTAAAACTTGTACACCAACAGCAAACATGATGAATGAAGCTACCATCGAAGCAATCGTTTCACTTTTCCAATGACCATAACCATGATCTTTATCGGGGGGTCTTTGAGCTAGCCTTAAACCGATCAGCACGGCAATGGACGCGATAATATCGGTCGTGTTGTTCAAACCATCCGCTTTCAAGGCCGCTGAGTCGCTTATGTATCCTATAACAAGTTTCATGATTGATAGACAAATATAAGCAATGATACTAATGATTGCACCACGTTCGCCTAATTTGAGGTCATTATATTTTTGTTCTTCCATTCAACTTCCCCCCACAATTAAGTACCTGAATATCATACCAACTTAAAAATGGGTGGGTCTATAGCAACCTTTTTGTATCGCTTTATATAAGTAAGTGATATATAACTATGTTGCATAGGGCAAACTATCTGAAAAGAATGATATTGATGAACCCTTGACAAAATCCCCGGATGCTAATGCCGCAAAATTAACCAATCAATTGAGATTTATATCGTTTTTTCGAATGTAAAACAAAATGAAGTTCCGCTTTCGTTTGATTGCAAATCATATTTTATATGTAGTGTTTTGGCTATATCCTCAATTATTTTTAAACCAAGCCCCTTACTTTTACTATCAATATCAAAACCAATTCCATTATCCTTGATACTGATCCCATTATTTTCTATGGTTATCACAAGTTTATCAGCCCTCGAGTGATTCAAGACATTTTGGAAAACATTATCGAATAACCTTTGAAGCCACAAGTCATTACTTATCCATTCCAACTTTCCATGTAATGGATGATAAATTAATTCAATACCATGCATGTTATACAAATAGCCCCATTTTTTAACCATCATTTCTATTAAATCGTGCATATTCACTTCATCATTTAAGATATAAGAATTATCTAACGCATCTGTGGATTGTATATTATATTCATTTGTTAATTCGGAAATATAATCAATTTGTTGATAAAGTGATTGTAATAGTGGAACTTGATCCGTATATTGCCCTTCTATATAAAACAATTGTAATCTTATTGCAGTTAAAGGTGTATTGATGTCATGCCTTAATTTATTCAAGAGTTCCTTTTTCATTTCCTCCTGTTGTTTTAGTTCCAATTCCCGAAAGGTCGTCCTTTCTATCAATAAGTTCACAGATTTAGTTAATTTCCCGATTTCATCATTGCTTTTAATCTCTAAGATATTCGGAATCTCCTTATCACTAGCTAAATTCCTGATGGTTTCATTCAATATATTTATTTTATTTAATAGCGAGTTAATAGATTTGGAAAATAAGAAGGCTAACAATAATAATGATAAAATGAATACCCCAAGCATTGTAGGATATGCAAAAGATTGATGAAAAGGAATGTCATCATTTTTGGTTTTAAAGGCAAAATCATAAATGACTGACATAAGGATACTGATTAACAGTAATATAAATGGCACGCTAATAACGGCGATAAATAATAATAGCTGATATTTTTTCTTTAATTTCATTTCTTTATATAGGTATTCAATCTATACCCTTCCCCATATATATTTTCGATGATCTCACCGTTGTTATCATTGATTTTGGTTCTAACTTTTTTTATATGTACATTAATGATATTTTGATTCCTATCTTCGAGCTGCCATAAATATTCAAAGAAATGTTCTTTCGTTAAGATCCGATCCCTATTTTCATATAAATAGAAAAATATTTTACGCTCTATCGCAGTAAAAACCACTTCATTATGCAAGTCATTATTGAATACCTTCTTATGTTCGGCATCTATATATATATGCTTAATTTGCGTGAAAGTACCATATTGATTATCCAGCAATTTCTGCATTCTTAGTAATAGCTCCCTGGGATCAAAAGGCTTAGTCATATAATCCTCACCCATTGTCAAACCTTGGAGTTTGCTTTCGATATCATTTCGGGCAGATAGAAAAATAACTGGAATATTTAATCCTAGACTTTTTACTTTCTTTGTAATTTGATAGCCATCATCTCCTGGCAGCATAACATCCATAATGACTAAATCCATCTCATGGATTATATCTATAATATCTTTTCCTTCTTTCATCCAACGTACATTGTATTCTTCGCGTTGCAAAATTTTTTTCAATAAATCACCAATCATCAAGTCATCTTCAACAATTAAAATATTATATCTTTTCATCACAAAACCTTTCTTTATTCATTTGATAAATTCCATGGCAAGATCATAGATCTCATCTGGCGCATATAAATATATGCTGTGTGTCCCTTTCAGTTTTATTACATCGGCCTTTAATAGTTTCTCTGCAAACTTCTCATAATCTTCATTTTTTTGTTTTGTATATTTAGAATCCTTATTTTCATCGGCAATCGCATCTAAAAATAAAATGGGTGTACCTTTTGGAATCGGCAAGTTCACTGATTTTTTCCCATTACTGTAACTTTGTAAAAGCTCTTGCTCCATATCATCATTAAAAAACTGTTTATATGATAGTGCTTTATACATTTCCTTTTCATGGTCACTTAAGAATGATTGCCGAATCACTTCGGGATTATAAACAGCAGAAGGAAAAAGACGGTGCAAACCCATTTTCGTTAAAATATTCACTCCTCTTACAGTCAATGAATCTACCATGCCCATTTTATGAGTTACATATTGGTGCGGTAAACCAATATCCAAAGCAATGATTCCCTTTATTTCACTTGGGTATTTTTGTGCCCAGTAAATAGCTTCGATACCTGATATTGAGTGTGGGACCAAAAAATAAGGAGGTTTATTTCCACTTTCCATCAATGATTTCCTGCTTTGTTCCAATATTGTATCAATATCCCTATCATCGTGAAAAACATCACTGTATCCATATCCAGCTCTTTCAATGACTGCAATTTTATTTTCTATTGCAAACTTACTATATAATCCTTTCAATTCATAAACTGGAGCCGCAATCCCGGAACCGGACATAAAAACGTATGTATCCTCACCGCTGCCTTCCGTATATACATGAATTCCTTTGTTATTAAAATCAACCGATGTTCCTTCTCTAATTAATGATGATTCCTTTCCCTTTTGATAATTATGGTAAATAAAAACAGCTATTGCTACAAATATGATAATAGCAATGAAGGTGAAAAATATATTCTTTGATACTTTCAACATTTTCCTCATAGAAAAACTCCTTTCATGATACTGAAAGGATATATGTTAAAAATAAATTTCTAATTAATTTTCTTTGAATATTTTAACTTTTAATGACCAGTGAATTTCATCAAAAAAAAGCTGCGCCAAAGCAGCCCTAGCTATTGAAGGAAAGTGTTTACGAATGAAGTATAGGCCGCCCTCCACCATATCCCTAAGTATAAATAATATTATATGTAGGTTTAATCACTCCGTTTGGATATTGTTTCATGTCAACTAAATCCAATTTTAGACTTGGCTTAACGCTGCCGAAAAGAGGAGTGCCTTCACCGATTATGACTGGATTCACTTTCAGCACCAATTGATCAATGAGTTTATGTTTTAATAACATTCCAGCCAATTCTCCGCCCCCGCAAAGCCATAGCTTTCCGTCACCTTGCTGCTTGAGGTTTTCGATAAACGCTACGGCATTTCCTTCGATAAGTTCTACCTCCTCATTCGATTCAAACTGAAGGGAGCTCGAGAATATATAATGTTTCAATCCCTTATAACCTGGTTCACCCGGTTTAGCTCCGAATTGAAATCCAAATTCATATGTTTTCCTTCCCCTCAACACCGCTTCATATTGCTGGATATCGGATAAAAAGTCTGGGACATGATCTCCTTCAAATAAGAAAAAGGATTGATTGATATTCCCATTCAACATTGCTTGATCGGCAATGAAATTGTCCAGTGAGACCGCTACATGATATACCAATTCTGACACTTAGTCATCCCTCCAAAAGTGATTACACATTTCACACGAACAACGAGTGTCCTATAACCTTCAGATAACCATATCCATTATTCTTTTGATATGGTCTTCATTTATTTCGGCACCCACTTGCGTACATAGGCATTTATTTAGTCTAAGGAATTCTGGGATCATACGTCTCAACGTTTTTATCATTTCATTTGAATCGCGGCCACAATCCCAACTTTCCAACAGGGATAATTGCCTTTTAGCTAATATACTTCTATTGCCTTCGATTTTTGTCCATACTCCATAGGGCCCCAAAGTAATATATATTCGTGCATCAAGAATAAAATCCCTTCCGAAGAATTGCCGTGTCCTCCTTGTTTTCTTGGCGGATATCAGGGAATCCCTTTACCTGGCATCTATCCATGTCCTCGCCCATGTGGTATTATTTTGAATATTAAGTTAAAAGGAGGCATCTTTTCATGTTTGCTAATACTCCCGAACCACCCTATTACGCTTGTATTTTCACTTCACAAAGAAGCGATAAGGATGCCGCAAGCTACCATTCAACCGCGGAATTCATGAATGAACTTGCTGCTCAACAAGATGGCTATTTAGGAGTCGAAAGCGTAAGAGATCAAAACGGGTTAGGAATTACCGTATCCTATTGGAAGTCCCTGGATGCCATAAAGCTTTGGAAAGAAAATGCCGCTCACAAAAAAGCACAAGAAAAAGGGATGAAAGATTGGTACTCGTCATACTCAACACGAATTTGCAAGGTTGAAAGAGATTATACAAGCAAGTGAGGAAACTAAGATTTCATGTACATAAATGGTTTTTCATGAAATTTTCCAACTATAGAAAAAGACCGCTTTTTTAGCGGTCTCAGATGTAGACAAACTCGATTAAAAGCAGATTTGCCTTCAGTTTTAAAAATATTCAGTTGATTTCAGAAATCCAATGAGGGTTTCATCCATAAAAAAGTACACCACGTTTGTTTTTAAATCACGGTTAGGAGTGAGACCATTTAGAATCTCCAAGTTCCAGTTGATTTTAAATCAAAGTTGATTGGATCGAGTGTTCGAGACTCCTGCGTGGAGCGTGTCTAGGGGAGACCCCACAGGCGCAAAGACCGCCGAGGAGGTTCCCCGATCGCCCACGGAAAGCGAGTTCCCTACGTACAAATTTTATAAACAAAAGTAAAAAACATGACCAAATTTTCTTTTAAAATCATGATAAAGAATTAAAGGAAATATCATTAAAATCTTCTTTTATGAGTGAGTACATATATAAATCATCGAATTTACCACAAGTATATTCATAATGCCTTAGCAATCCTTCTCTTCTAAATCCTTGTTTTTCCACAAGTTTTTGGGATGGGAGATTATCAGGTTCAATTAACGCTTCAATCCTTTCCAGGTGAAAGTGGCGATAACCATACTTAACAACGGCTTCCAATGCTTCACTAGCAATGCCTTTCCCCCAATGATCCTTACTTAACTCATATCCAATTTCAGCTCGATGATGCTTGGTGACCATATTCAGAAAACCGCAACTTCCTAAAACCTTACCGGATTCTTTCAATGTAATTCCCCATCTGATTCCCGTACCTTCCTGGAATATAGATTCGTACCATTTAATTTCATCCCATACGTCATTTACTGTTTGGCACGGATCTAACCCCATTGGCTTCACTACATCTATATCAGATAAATATTTAAACATATCACCCGCGTCTTCTATTGTTACTACCCTTAAGATCAATCGTCGTGTTTCAATAAGCGGAAATACCTTCTCCAACCAATATCCCTCCCCAAAATCCCTTTTTCATACGTTACTGATTTAATCATTACCTAATTAAAGCCGATAATCAACGCTTTAAATGTATAAAGAAATAATGATAATAGCAAAAAGGCGTCCCTACTTTCGTAGAGACGCCTTTTTGCCGTTTACTTGATTCCTTCATTCATAGAATTCGGTTCCTTTACTGCTGAAATCATTAAAAACATGGGCCTTCGATTTTCATCTTTCATTTCAGGAACACTTTTTAACAATTCATCAGATGGCATCGGTTCCTTTACGGCTCTTATGCTGAATCCAGCACCAATCAAGTCATTTATATATGTTGAAATCGTACGATGATACTTGACTACGTTTTCGGCTAAGAAGGTTGTTTCTCTCACACCTTCGAATTGATAATTGTCAACTGGCCAATGCAGATGATTTCCGTTATCATCTACATACCAAGCTTGTTCTTTGCGGGAAGTAAAGATTGGATGTTCAACCGAGAATACAAAAGCGCCTCCAGGCTTTAAACAATCATGGACCTTTTTACAGATTGACTCATAGGACTCAATGTAATGAAAAGCCAACGAACTGATAACCACATCAAATTCAAAACCGGAAAAATCGATGTCTTCAATGGGCATTTTCATATATAAAATGGAAGGATCATCCGTTTTTTCACGTGCTCTTTGTAGCATGTTGCCGGAAATATCCACACCAACGACGGAACTGGCCTGTTGCTCTCGGGCAAATCGGCAATGCCAGCCGAAACCGCATCCCAAATCAAGTACACTCTTATTATGCAGATTTGGCATTAGCTCTTTTAGTACATGCCATTCTCCAGCAGCTTCAAGTCCTTTGACCGATCGTGGCATTTGCTCATACGCAGAAAAGAAATTTGCATCATCATATTTGTTTTGTTTCACAGTCATACATCTCCTATAATTCAAGATTGCCTCCTAAGATTAATACCACTTCTATTACAGGAGGCTACCTATCTCCTTCCCACCATTATATTCACCTCATTTTCTTGATAAAAATTCCTGTCTTTATACTAACACGTTGCTTATTTCCTACCTCGCCATCTGAAATCCAAATTACTGCAAATCTCTTTTGACAATTAGTTGTAATCCTTGATTTCAACAAGATAATTTGTACATATCAGGACTTATCTCCTAATTCCCTTTAAAAGAATAAGTCTTTTTTACTCAACCTTAATAAGTTATCGAGAAGATAAGCAAACTATACCATATTGCAGCTATACGGAATTCTACCTAGGCTTAGTTCGCTACAAATTAATCCAGGTAGTCTAAAAGGGTAAATGTATATCGCTTAATCAAAATGTATTGGGGTGAATGTTTTGTGAGAATGAAAAAAGCATTAATAGGTCTCTCACTCTTATGTATGATTGTTCCTGGCATTGCCAAATCGGCTGATTCCGTTGCTGAAAATAATCGAAGCAATATCGTAGCAAATTGGAAATTCACAAAACAACATGTTAAAAGCGGTTCAATCGATAAAGGTAATTTAATTATAGAAGATTCAAGCAAGCATGGAAATGATTTAGAGCTGGTGACGATTGGTGATCCTGCCTCGCCTGAATTAAATAAAATGATTCAATGGTCTGAAGAAGATTATCATGATGAAGAAAAAGTGAATAGCTTGGAGTTCGCTAATTACGAAAATGCCCCTACAGGTAGGTATTTCAAAACCCAAAAGGATGCACCTATCAATTCGGAGAAATTCGATAAGGGCTTTACCATTGAAGCGATTTTTAAGTTGCCAAGTGATTCCAAGAGTCTCATGGGGCTTTTCTCTAGACAAGGACAGGCCGCAGATCTTAATAAAATGGAAGGCGAAAAGAAAATCCTTTCTTCTTTAACTGTATCCAGTGATCAAAAAATCCATTGGATAAGTCATCCATCTAATTTAAATTATAGTGTAAGCAATTGGTCTCGATCATTAAATGCTGATGAATGGTACCATTTGGCAGTTGTTAATGATGGTGACACGACGACTTTAACATTGAACGGCATAAGTGATTACGGAAAATCAGAAAAAGTAATAGGTATTGCAGCAGTTAAAGGTAAAGGCTGGAACATCGGGGCATCTGAGTGGGGAAATAAGTTTAATGCACTATTCAAAGGGAATATCCAGGAAATCCGAGTTGCTAGAAAGGCTTTAACCGAAAAAGAATGGCTTGTGCAAGATGCCCGTGACGATGAACCATTCGAAGGATCAAACAAAGCTTTACCCTTTCTAACGAATAAGAAGAATTATAATTTTCTTTTTGTTCCAGATACCCAGAAATATTCAAGTCAAAATCCAGAGATATTCAATAGCCAAATGAACTGGATTTCCAATAACACTAAGAAGAATAATATTATCATGAATACATTTGTTGGGGACATAATCGATAGTGATTTAGAAAAACAATGGCAGAATTCCCTCGGTGCCATTTCCCTTTTGGATAAAAAGGATGTTCCATATATGATGGCGGCCGGGAATCATGACTATGCGGACGGAGACCCTTTCTTAACACATTATGGGCCGCAGCGTTTTTTGAATAAAAAATACTATAAGGGGTCGTCTCCCTCTGGGTATAGCTCATATGCAATCGCCAAGGCAGGGAGTTATGAATACTTAGTCTTGATAGTCGATATGAAAAATCTGCATAAGGACCTGGAATGGTCAAAAAAGGTTCTAGATCTACATAAAGATAAACCGACAATCCTCGTCTCACATGATATTATCTTTCCGAAGCTTAAGGATGATAAAACTCTCGCCGTCGAGTCGTCTAATGGCCGGCTGATTTGGAATGAACTTGTAAAGGACCATAATCAAGTGTTCATGACGGTTAATGGGCATTATTTTGGGATAACACATCGGGTAAAACATAATGCAGCAGGAAATGATGTCATTCAAATGCTGGTCAATTACCAAACGAATTATCGAGGGGGTAATGGCTGGCTAAGACTTGTTGAGTTTGATGAAAAGAAAGATGTATTGGTATTCCGGACCTATTCGCCATTTGTCGACGAAATGTCTAAAAAAGAAAAGTCCTATATCGATTATAAATTTTTAACAGGTGAATATAATTCATTTAAATTGGATTGGGACTTTAAGAATAGATTTAATTTTAAGTAATGAAAAGAGGAGGAAAAAATCCAATTCCCCAGGTGTAAGGTGTAACTGATCGATCTCAGCAACCTGGGTGAATTCCTTTATTTGGTGCCCTCCTATGTGTTGAGTTTTTCAAGAAGGATATACGTTCATTCTTCATGATGGATTTAAAATGATGCGATTTTTCCAGTTGGTTTAAACAACTATCATACTGCTTTTTTCATTACCGATTTATACTTTCCGAACCCATTAACGACGAGAACCCCTAATATCGCAATTCCGCCGCCAATGACTGAAAGAGTACTAGGCACCTCCCGCAGCCAAACCCAAGCGACGAAAATGGCAATCACAGGTTCAAGGTATAACAAGCTGGAAACGGAACTGGCTTTTCCTAATGAAAGTGCGACTGCCCAAGTTACATAACCAATGGCCGCAGGAAAAATACCAACAAAAACCGCTGATAAATGACCTTCCATTGTAGCATGTTGAATTTCTTGAAATAGCCCAGGAAAAAATATGAAAAAGGGTATTGTACCGATCCATGTGAAATAGGCTGTCAATTCAATCGGATTATAGCGGCTAAACAGCGGCTTTTGGAAAACAAAAAACACTGCAGAAGCAATAGCAGACATCAGCACTAAAAAGGCACCTTCTGAAATGTTCAGGGAAGGGCCTGCAGTACCTAATGTTATTAGAGTGATCCCTGTGAATCCTATACCTAAACCAATCCATCCGAATAGGCCGAGGCGTTCTTTTAATACGAACGAAGCAATGATCGCGATGAAAACAGGTGCTGAGCCAATCAGCATTCCAGCCGTTCCCGCCGAAACGGTTTGTTCCCCGAATGTCACCCCGATATGATAAATACTAATACCAATAAATGCAAGGATCGATATCCTAAGCAAATCCTCTTTTTTCGGGAGTCGAAATTTCACCCCAGGCCATAGAGCATAAAGGACAAAAATCCCTGAAGCTATAAGATAACGCACAAGTACCAAATGGCCGGCTGAATATCCGCCATGCAAGCTTGCACGAATAGCAGCGAAAGTAGATCCCCAAATAATAACTGTAATTGATGCCAATAAAAACGCCTTAGTGTTCAAAACCTATTCCTCCCAACCATTCACTATAAACTGAAGGTATCATGGATTCGTGAGAACTTCAATAAAATTTCTATCTCGCTGTGAAGTGGAACAGTAAAAATAACGAATCAGAGTACATTCTGGGATGTAATCATCGCTGACGAAATTTTATTAAATATGAGATTGGATTGGAACTCTTTATAGATGGATCAGGGTAGAAAAATGTTTACTCACAAAGTTCTAGAAAAAAGTAATACAAAGTTGATTGGAGAGGGTGTGCGAGACTCCAGCGGGAAAAACGTGTCCAGGGGAGACTGCACAGGCCAAACGTGCCGAGGGCGAACCTCATGTGGAAAGTGAGTGCCTGGAGGCAATACTCAATTGTAAACCCTAAAAACTGGGTTATACCTGCATTATCCTTCATGTTTTTTTCCTGTAATCCATAGAAGATTATTTTTAATATACTAGGGGAATGTTTGGTAGTAGTGAATATCACATACAATAACAGGTATAAATATAATAACTTATTCAGTAGACCCTATACCCCCGTTCCTTACCAATATAGTTATTATTTTCCTTATATAACTGGATATTTATAACCGTAGGATGTAACGGTATATCATGCATCTATATCCATATATCACCAATACATTACCTTATATTTCTTATCTACAGCTATTACCAATAAACCCATTTAATTACATAGTGCAATATAATAACACTATTACCATATACATCCATCCGAATTTATTAACATTAATTAACATGATTTCATTTCATTAACAGTATGGAATAAACAAGAGGGGTCGGTTAAAAATGGGAGGTTGGATGGGGATGTTTAATTTTACCAACAATTAGCAGGTGGATATTAATATCTAATACATTTTTCAAAAATAAATCGGGGCATCTATTTTTATTTTTTCTCAGGATAAATTGGCGAAACAAAAAAGATTAACCGTTTTGGCTGGAATCCTATATAAAGAAAAAGCGTCTCCACCTTGTTGTAGAAACGCCCTCGTTTGTTAAGTGAAACTCTTCACAATCTTACTTTATGGATAAGGCTTATTTGGATTCACATTACATTTTACTCCCACATATAACATTACAAGTGACACGTTTTTATCCCGATTTTTTAAAAAATTTAAGGATAATGGGAGGAAAATTCATGGGAAAGTCCGGGTTTGTCCCTGATAATACAAACATAAAAAAAACAAGTGGAACACCTAATCTCTTTTTTGATTCTAAGGATAATATTGAGTTCGAAAAAGACGCCGAAAATGTCATATATAAAGTTACTTCCACTCAACTCCCCGCAATAGTTGGAGGTGCTTTTGCTGATGTTTATCTTACAAAGGGACATATTCGGGAACCTCATTGGCATCCTAACTCATGGGAGTTAGACGTTGTAATTTCTGGTGAAGCCCAAATTTCCATTATTGACCCTGATACCAATAAATTGCATAACTATATTGCGAAACCTGGTCAAGTTGTTTTTATTCCAATGGGTTGGTTTCATTGGATTACACCTAAGTCAGAAAAATTGCATATGCACCTCTTTTTTAACAATGACCAATTTGAAACTGCATTAGGTTCTAATATGCTACGATTAACACCGCCAGAGGTTTATCAACTTTCATATGGTATTGATGAAAACAAAATAGCAGATGTCTTAAGTCCGATTAAAGAATCAGTCGAAATTGGTCCTCCTGAACCTCGCCATCCTTTCACACCGAATACAAGCCGTATAAAACGAGATAAAGTTCCCAAGCAAAAAGGGAAAAAGAGGAAATAGAAATTAATATTAATGGTAAGACTTTCAAAGTATAAATTATTTCAATACGGTATGGAAAAACCATGCCATTTTTAGTTTACATAAGCAAATACTTTTTTATAGATTCCTTCTTCCACTAAACTGCCCCGTTAATTTAAGTACAAATCCTCACAATCTTTAGTTTTTATATAAAGGCTGTTTCCGCATACCGTAATCCGGTGTGGTTGATTTCCCCTTCAGATGCTCGCTTTCCGCGGGGCGGGCGGTGAGCCTCCTCGGCGTAAACGCCTGTGGGGTCTCCCCTGTCCCGCTGCTCCCGCAGGAGTCTCGCACTTCCACCCCAATCAACCTTAAATAGTCTCGTTTTAAAAACAACAATCTTAACGAAAAGAGCCTATATAAAAGAAACCTGATGCTTTGATAAAGCTAATATGAGGCATTTCGGGGCTTATCAGGGTCATTGTTGGGTAAAAAAGAACCTACCGTTAATAGGTAGGCTTTTAACTTTTTTTAATTATGAATATCTCTTTCTAAGAGTGTTAACGGTGAAGCGTTCCTTCCTCTTTCCAGTACGGTCTTATCTTCCATTGATTGAATATACTTCTCTGTTGTAGCTAACTGGTTATGTCCTAGTAGCCTAGACACCGTATAAAGGTCTGTATGCCCTAGAGAGATTTGTGCGTAGCTTTCTCTCCTACATGAGTGTACTAAAAGCTTCACATCTACCCCACAGGCTTTTCCTGACCGTTTAACAACGTTTAATACTGCATCATGCCCCATTCTTCCAATAGGCTTATCATCTTTCCGTAAACCTCCCCCTTTAGTACGGGTGCAGACGAATAGAAACGGGCATTCCTCACCTTTTAGGTACTTCTCCCTTGCCCTTCTATATTTATTCAACTGACGCTTTAATTCTAAGCTTACAGGTACTAATCTTTGCTTGTTACCTTTACCCCTTATCAAAAGGGCATCATCAAATACATCCTCTAATTTAGGCCCTGATAACTCTGCTGACCGTATTCCAGTCTCAAATAGGCAGGTCAAAATAGTTTTGTTCCTAACATCCATAAAGTTACTGCCACAATAAAACCCAATCATCTTTTCAATATCCTGAAGGCTGAACGGTTTAATCATGACTTTCTCTTCCTTCAGTAGTTCTATGTCTTCCAACTGGTTATCCTTCAGTATCTTTTCTTTAATACAGAACTTATAGAAGTTGGTTAAGGTCTTTAGTTTGGTGTTAATGGTATTTGCTTTGATTTCCTTATCGAGAAGATATTTAATCCACCGTTTAACATGTCTAGTGGTGGCATCATCTAATTCAATCTGGAATGTTTCCCATAACCATCTTTCAAACTGTTGAAGAATAGCCTTCTTATTCTTGACGGTTGTCTTGCTATAATTTTGGATTTCATTTTCTGTAATGTAGTCTTTTAATGAAAGGTTCATTTACGATAATCCCTCGCTTTTTTAGTATTAGCGAAGATTATGGCAAACTCATAATTTAAACTTAGTGGAAATAGGCTTGAATCCTTGGGGCTGTAAGGCTGAAACTGAACGAAGTGAAGGGTTAATCCTTTGCGGATTGAAGAAATTTGCGACACTCCTGCCGAATTACTGGCTAGCCGAGACACCGCAGCCGCTTGCGGCCAGGAGGCTTGGCAGACAGTCGGCGGAAAGGGAGCGGATTTCTGAAATCAACTGGAACGATTTTTAATAAAAAAACTGTAGCCAAACTCGATTTTCTTGAGTCTGGCTACAGTCTGCATAATTAATTTAATTAACTATTTTCTGGTTTCCAAGATGAATAGCGTCTTTCAATAATGCCTAATAATGAAGTAAGAATGATTCCCGTAATCGTAATGACCAACACTCCAACAAACATACGATCTGTTTGTAGATTTTGACCATTGCTTGTCAATTGATATCCGATACCAGCTGTCGAAGCGAATAATTCACCTACAACTACAGCAATTAATCCTTGACCAATACCTAAGCGAATACCGTTTAAAAGGAATGGTACCGTCGAAGGCAAAGCAATCGTTTTAAAAATTTGAAATTCACTTGCACTAAATGTTCTTGCTGCTTTTATTAAGTTTTGATCTAATGTTAACATTGCTTTTTGAGCGCTCATCACTATTGGAAAGAAGGCCATCAAAAATACTATAACAATTTTTGATGCTGGGCCTATTCCGAACGCAATTATGATCACTGGTAAAAGGGCGACTTTAGGAGTTACATATAATCCTGAAATGAAAGGATTAACTACAGCATTAAAGTTGGAATTCCAGCCCGATAACACACCAATTGGAATACCAATAAGTATGGCTAAAACAAAGCCTGCAATAAATTCGTAACCACTTACCTTCATATTTTCCCAAAAAGAAATTTCTTGGACCATTAAGACTGCCGCTTGTGCAATTTCAATTGGTGAGCTAATGAACAATGGATTTATCCATTCATTTTGAGAAGCAACTTCCCAAAGCAACAGGAATATTACAACAGAAGCAACACTGATAAAAAATGACTTCTTTTCTTTTTTTATTTTCTTCGCCTTTTTTATCTTGTGCTTTGATTGTGTAAGTTGGATCGTACCCTTCGTCATATTATTCTCCTTTCCCTTTATTATTTTTCTTTATTATCGAAACCTTGTTTTGAAGACTCCTGTTCAATAATGGACCATATATGATCTACAAACTCTAAAAATTCCGGGCTGCGCTTCACCCGGAGATCTCTCGGTCTAGGTATATCAACATCCACAACCTCCACTACACGGCCTGGTCTTGCCCCAAAAACAAAAACTCGATCAGCTAAAAATACCGCTTCATCAATTTGGTGTGTAATAAAAAGACTTGTCTTTTTTGTCTCATCCCATATTCTAAGTAACTCACCTTGCATAAATTCCCTGGTTTGTGCGTCTAATGCCGAAAAAGGTTCATCCAGCAATATTAATGACGGGTTTACCGTTAATGCTCGAGCCAAGTTTACCCTTTGCTGCATCCCTCCTGACAATTCGTGGGGATAATGATTTTCATAACCTTTTAAACCGACCATTTCAATAAATTCTTTGGCCTCTTTCTTTTTCAATGCGGTTACTTGCTTTTGCAGTTCAACTCCATAGAGAACATTTTCCAAAACTGTTCTCCAAGGTAATAGACTAGGGTTTTGAAAGACCATTGCCCTGTCCTTGCCGGGACCATCAATTTTTTGCTGATCTAATAGAATTTCTCCCTTACTTGGCTTCAGTAATCCAACTACAGTATTTAAAAAAGTGGTTTTCCCACAGCCGCTCGGCCCTACAATACATATAAATTCACCATCTTTGATTTGTAAGTTTATATTCTGCAGGGCAATCACTTCTGTACCAGTTTTATTGTTTACGTAAGTAACATCCAAAAAACGAGTGGACAATTTGAACTTTTCAAGTTGTGCATTTTCCATCTTGACTATCATCTCCCTTCTAGCTAATTATTTTTTAAAAGCTTCTTCTATATAACCATTTGTCCAAATAACATCTTCAGTAGTATCCTGTTTAGTAGAAACGCCTGACAACTTGCCAAATTCAACTAATGGATCCTGGGCATTATCCCAAGCTTCTTGATTCATTTCTCCATAGCCTTTAAAAGTGTTTTTCAATCCGATAATTGATTCCTCTAGAATATCGACATCAATTCCATCAAAATAAGATATGATTGATTCGGCTGCCTCTCTTGGATGATTACGTGTGAATTCCATACCTTTCCCTATTGCCCGAACTACTTTCAAGGATGTTTCGTGATTTTCTTCTAAATATTCTTTTTTAGCAAAAACAGCTTCCCAGACCATATTCCCATACATTGGCTCTTCACTTGTATTGATTACAATCTCACCAACCTCTTTACTTTCCGCTTGTAAACCCATTGGAGGTGATGCTATCCCCCCGTCAACAACTCCCTCCTGCATACCTCCAATCTTCGATCCATCTCCTGCTAATTTGACTGCTTTAAGAGTATTGGGATCAACACCATGCATTTGCATTAAATATCGGGTGTATACGTCTCCAGAATCGCCAACAAGATTTGTACCGATAGTTGCGCCGTTCAAAGAAGCAACTCTATCTTCAAGTGATGAGTCTTTAGAAACTTTCTTTTTCTTTAGATATTGATTAGAGAGTGTAATTTGATAGGTTAGCGCTGAATTTAAAGATTGAATCGCCATTAAATCTTCACCTTTGTCAAGAGGAGTGAACATACTTCGAGGACCTGAGACGGCAAATTGAGCTTCTCCCGATAATACAGAAGCAATGACTTGTGCTCCTCCACCACCAGATACAATCTCAGCTTCAATTCCTTCTTTTTCAAAAAATCCTTGCTCGATGGCTACATATAAAGGGGCAACTGACAACAACCGTGCAGGTTCCGTAAAAGTAAGCTTAATCGCTTTTCCTCCTGAACTCCCCTTATTTTCTGTAGTAGTTTCGTCACTTGAACTGCATCCAGATACTATAAACACTAAACAAAGCAGAACGAACGCCAATTTATTCTTAAACATATTACTTACCTCCCCAAATCAAATATAATTTTAGTTCAATTGAAAATTGTCCATAAAAGATATTACTATTCCTCCTTATTTTGGTTTTATATACAAAACATAATTTCATATACATATCAATTCTAAATCAGCTGTCCCGTTATGGTCAATTGTAATTTCGGAAAATTTAGATAATTCAGCGGACTTCTGCACAAAAAAACACTCTTTTAAAATCATGAGTGTTCTTTATCCCTAAAGAAATAATTTTCTGCTTCAATAAAAATAACTCTTCTGTTTCATCCTTCAAATAACGAAAAAGACTAAGTTGTCAGTGCATTAATGCTTCTCCAACTTAAAAGTTTGAATAAAAGAAGCAAAATCAATACTAAGAATAGGTTTTCGTTAAGGTTAGTCCATAATAAACATAATCCCACATAGAATCATCATTAGGACCATCGCTTGGTACTTGCACTGTACAAATGCCTTTGATCCCCCAGTCGACTTCATTAACACCTTTTAACCCAACTATTGGATCAAGGAAGAGAATATTGAATTTCCCCGGTATCAATTCAGACAAGACGGATTGCAATTCCACTGCTTCGCGAACGGAAACGGCTCCCCATCTAACAAATAAGACGGATTTGCTATTTGAAATTATTTCAATAAACTTATTTATTCGGTAATTAAGTTTTTCTTTGTAAGCAGGGTAAAGATGAACCCAATCTTGGTTAGGTATTATTGGGAAATCATGTACTGAAATAATATTATAATAGGTATCTTGGATAAAATGCGCGTTTTGCTGCTTACCGCCTTCATCAGAAAAAACCGCATCTCCATCATCGAGATAAGAGGCGATGCCATCTACCTGCTTCAGATTGTTTAAGTCCATAAATCCGACAAATCTGTCCTTCAATAATCTGCTTACATCCGGGAGTGAATTAGATACAACCCAATCAAGGGGAAATGAAAACCGCCTCAAATTATGCCGCCTTAAATTAAGGGAAGGTCCACACCAACTGCCTAGGCTAATGATTACATCATAAGATCCTTTTATTTCTTGTAATTTCAATTCAGTCATCCTCTCTACTAATTTCCCTATTTCAACAAATCCTTTTGGTAGTTAACTATTTCTTTTCAGTATTTTTCACTTTTTCCAGGATTATATAGCCAATCCAGCCATAACTTATTTCAGTTCTTCAGCTATTATTTCGGAGGTTTCTTTATCCGGAAATGTACCTGTTACTAGGCGAAAACGGTTATTTCCCGCTTTAATTAATTTCTTTCATTGCCTGTACCTCCTTTAATATCTTATGAAGCTTCCTGGAAATCTGTATAGTACTTAATAGATTACTAACAGCCCCTTTTATGTTTCTGAAAAATAAATTAAGCCCTACTTGGATAAAGTGAGCTTGTTGGGAGCTGAAGGAAATATGGGAAATAAGGAAGTGAACGCCTAATCTAAATACTGTCACCCTTTTTACCTTTTATTGTAGGGTCAAATAGTTCTGAAATCGTGAATCACCCGAATAACACTAATGTAGCGATATTGCTTTTCAACCGCTTTTCAGCTATTGAATTCAACCAAGTTTTACCTCGCCAAAAAAGCTTCTTGTCTTAAAGTTTCAAGCATTTTCCTAACTAAGCTTGTAATTGCTACTTTTCATATATTTCAAGAGGCAGATCATCCGGATCACAAAAAGAAGTAAACCTCTTTCCTGTTAACTCCTCAACACGGATAGGTTCGAATGAATGTTTTCTTTTTCTGAATCTTGAAGTGGATGATGGGGGCTATCAGGAAAAGAGAACGATTCCAGCTGACATACCCCTCCAACTATTAGATCCATTTATACGACTTCTTTTCTGACGATAATTATGAAATTTCCCTTATCTGCAGCCAGCATCCCTAGATTGACACACCCTTTTCAGAAACCCACCTATTGCTTCAGGTAAAAACTTCAGCGGCAGACTTAAAATAATAGTGGATAGGGGTGCAGTAAATATAGTGTACTGGCATGACTTGGGGTACCGGCATGACCTTAAACGAGAAGCTAAGCAATTCAAAAGAGGTTTGGATCAAACATCAGGATTCCCGAGTTATTACTTTCTTCTTATTGAAAAATATCTCAATTTATGTCAATTGAAACCAAATTACGAGTTTGTTATCTTAGTTAATGAACCGGTTCATGACTATTTTCTGTTTGAATATTAGTCACAATAAAAGGAGAGATGAAACCATGACACAAGAACGTAACTCAACAAGCGCAGTGGAGCAGTATGCTAATCTCATCCCCATGAGCGAAATTGCTTCGAACGCAGATCAATTATTTCCTTTTCCAATCTTTAATAGTTTACGACAAAATACTCCTGTAAGGTACGACGAGGATCGAAGCTGCTGGGATGTGTTCCGATATGAAGACGTTCATTATATTCTAAAAAATCCAAAACTATTTTCATCGGAACGAGGGTCTGAAACTCTTCAAGGAAGCATTTTGACAATGGACCCCCCTAGACACACGAAAATGAGAAACTTAGTGAACAAGGCATTCACTCCTAAAGCAGTGAAGGATTTAAAAAATAAAATAGAAGAAGTGACACTTTATCTTCTCGATCAAGTTAATGAGAAGGAAACCATGGATCTCGTTCATGATCTTGCTGGTCCGTTGCCTGTCATTATAATTGCCGAATTATTGGGGGTCCCTACTAAGGATCGCGATCTTTTTAAAACCTATTCCGATGTTCTCGTGGAAGGGGCCAAAGACAATTCAAGTGAAGCCTTCCAAGTAATGACACAAAAACGCAAGGAAGGAAACGAGTTTCTTAAAGAATATTTCAAAAAAATAATTTTGGAGAGAAAAAATAAGCCTGAAGAAGATTTAATTTCGCTATTATTAGCAGCAAAAATTGATGGGGAAAAATTAACAGAAGAAGAGGTACTATCTTTCTGTGTTTTATTATTAGTTGCGGGCAATGAAACTACAACTAATTTGATTACAAATGCCGTACGCTACATGACAGAAGATAAAGACATTCAAGAACAAGCTAGGACAAATCTGCCTTTAATACCAAAATTGGTAGAAGAAACACTACGCTTTTATCCTCCAATACAGGCAATTGGCCGTGTTACAAAGGAACATGTCAAAGTTGGGGGCAATACAATCCAAAAGGGGGAACAAGTAATTTGCTGGGTCGGTTCGGCAAACCGGGATGAACAAAAGTTTGCAGAACCTAATCGGTTTACGTTAGAAAGGAAATTAAATCCTCATTTGAGTTTCGGGTTTGGTATTCATTTTTGTTTAGGTGCCCCGCTTGCACGTCTAGAGGCAGAAGTAGCTCTCGTGACACTTTTAAGTACTTTTGCAAAATTGGAGGGGGTAAAAGGGGCTGAGCTGGAGGCAATTCCAAGTCCGTTCGTTTTTGGAGTGAAAAGGCTTCCTTTAAAACTCACAAGATAATGAGCCTTGCTGCCTAAGAATATATAGATTAGGTAATACAAAAACCCATCAATAACAAAAAATGAATTTTTTAATATATCTCAATGAAAAAGGGAGTATATTAAATTACGACCTTTTAAAATTGATTATTTGGCAAGCATTTGTTGGAGAAGATGTTAAACCTTATATTTATTCCAGTTATTAGAAATTCAACTGCAATAGGTTGATCAAAACTTAATCTACGAATTTTATGACCTAAAAAATACAGAAACAAAAATGGAAATCACAAAATGATTTCCATTTTTGTTTTGTTTAGTCCGACTGTATCTGGCAGTATAAAAGAATTGAGCATCAGTCTAGGATTTTCTAAATCAAGTGCTAATGACTATTCATTAGATGTTGGTCCTAATAGACGAGTCTATATGGGATATAGAGTGAAATATGCTGTTGAAACAGGAGAAAACCACACCATTAATATCTACAATGGGGATACCATTACAAAGAAGAATTATAAAGTCAAAAAAGTTAAGTACGGTGATCTTTTTTGTTTTTAATAATAAATTCTCCTAATTCCCCTAATAAATGTAATGTGTTAATAATTATTAAGGCTCTGGCTACAACAAAACCATCTATAGCTAAATCATCTTCCCCTCGTAATAAGGCTTCCGAAAACCAAAAAGAAATTAATATTGCCAGAGGTATTAAGAGAAACATTAAAGCTAGTTGCGTTTTTTTCATATGCGTCCCGTCTTAAAGTATGTATTTTACAAATAACAGCATTATTTCTGGAAATAATCCATATTAACGGCCATTAAAAAATCTTACATGTAATAAAACCCCAAAATAAATAGCCTTGCCTATATATTAAGAGTAATCTTAACTTATGAGACGAAAAAGATGAGATTATTCAAAATTCCAATGCAAATTTTCCATCCTATTTAAGAATGACTAATTCTCTTCTTTTTACTAAAAAGACGGCTCTCAATTTGAGTGCCGCCCCCTTTTCTTTAATTATACTGTCCCAACTCTAATATGCATTATTCTGCTTTGAATGTTTTCTTCACTTTGTCGCTTTCATTCATTCCAGGGCGTGTCACTGTTACATAAACAGAACCTGAACCCTTACCTAACTGCTTAACCGTTATGGTTGTAGAGGAAGATGTGGATGTTTTACTAGATAGATACTTCCCGGAGGATGAATAGAGTTTTACAACATCGCTTTTTTTCAATCCTTTGACTATTACTGTATCTGACTTCCCCTTATTATTCTTAATCGTAATGTTGGAAGCGCTTGGCTTAGGTGTCTTCGGTTCTGCTTTAAACGATACCTTTACTCTAGAACTCTCAAGCATTCCACTTCGGGTGTTCGACACATAGATAAAACCGGCATTCTTTCCTAATTGTTTGATGCTAAAAGTTGTAGAGGTACCTGATACTGGTTTAGATGTAGCAAATAGCTTTCCTTTCGAATCGAACAACTTCACTACATCACCTTTAGCCAGGGCACTCACTTTCACGCTATCCGATTTGCCTACATAATTTGTTATTTGTACCGACTTACTGCTAAAAGACGGCGTTGGAACTTTTACAGCCAGTTGGTATTTATGATTACGGGTATTTGTATAATCATTCACCGATATATAGTACCGCCCTGCAGGAAGGGAATACCTCTTCAATTCTATTCCATTTGCAAACTGGTCATACTTCGTATTAAAGGATCCCATTTCATCACCGTTTGAATTATAGAGGCTCATATACCAACTAACAGATGGCTTCCTTCCCATCTCTAGAGATACACTTGATGGTTTTGATAGGAAAAACGTAAAATAATCAGCGTCATTGTAACTTTGGAGATGCCCATAATAGTTTTTGCCCAATCCAATACTGTTTGCCTGCTGGGCGTTGTCATTGAATTCCTTTTCATAGGCGGTTGACTTTGCAAACTTTACGGTAAAGGCATAGGGCTGGTGAGTTGAACTGGAATAGTCTTCGATATGGATTAAGTACTCTCCTTTAGGTAGCCCGACCGTCCGTTCCGTCGGTTTTGTAACGTTCGAAGAATATTCTGTCGTCAACTCACTAAGCACTTCACCCTCTAAATTTAAAATACTCGCATTCCATCCGATGCCAGCTTTTTGACTCATATTGAGAGTGACAGCTCCACTTTCAGGAAGGGTGAATCTATAATAATCCTCATCACTATAATTTTGTATCTCACCCACGTAAGGTGTATTTAATTTAATTTTATTTGCTGCACTTGAACTATTGTTGAATTCGTATTCCACATTTGCATTTTCTGCAAAATTAACAGCAAAATAATAGGTTTTGTTAATAGAATTAGTATAATCTTCAATATGTATGTAATATGTACCAGCTGGCAATCCTACTTTCCTTGCCGTTACACCCATGGCTTTATTGCTGTAATCGGTAGTTCCACCTGTAAACTCATTTCCACTACCATCCAGGATTTCAAAATCCCATGCATATCCCGGATAGTTATTCATGTTAAAGGTGACTTGCCCCGGTTTTGTCAGCGTAAATTTCCAATAATCTTCGTAATCTCCATTTCCATTAAGAATTGCATAATTAACAGCATTTACATTAATGGGCTTTGCTGTTTGCATGGAATCCAGTCCAACGTTTGCTGAAACCTTCAAGACTCCGGTAACCAAGATGAGACATAGTACCCCCAAAAAAGCACTTGCAGCCATTAAGTATTTTTTCATTAATAAATTCCTCCTATGACATTTTTACTAGAATATTATTCTACCATGTTTCATAAATAATCTTCCCATTTTTTTTATCAATTGGAATTTCTTATATAGATGTCAGTCCTGCTTAAGCTGTTAATTCCTCAACGTAAAGAACAGTTGAGACAAATTGATACAGGCGATAAAATGCCGCAAAAGCTGGTGCTATTAAAATAGGGGTAAGTCGCGGTGGTAAGTAACTAAGCGAACTCTGCTAGGATGGGTGCATATCGCACTTACAGGCGATTATGTTTGGAATTTAAATCAAAAGATTAATTTGAAAATTTGGCGTCCATTACGAGAAACTAAAATAAAAAGAAAGTAATAAAAATCCGATTCTTTAAATACACGAGAATCGGATTTTTATGTAAAATATTTCCTTAATGTACAATTTTCTTTTTTAGATCGTGTCAGGGCTAAGATAGAATAAAGGCACAACTAGCTGAAATCCACTAGTTGTGCCTTTTTGCGCGCAAAACTTCTGATTGCCCCCTATAAGAACCGTCCCCATGGTCTCTCATGGTCTTATACCTTCACATTGTTTATATATCGATCTAACACATAGGCAACGCCATCGTCGTTATTTGACTTAGTAACAAAATTCGCTGCATCCTTTACTTCTTGAGGGGAATTGTCCATGGCTATTGCTAGACCAGCAACTTCAAACATGATTTTTTGTGGAGTATTTGCATAAATGATTTTAAATAATTCTCTATTACCCACAAATTTGTCTATGAGTCTTGCATTTATTTTTTCAAGTTCCCAATGTATCTTTACCATGCTTTCGTTAAAGGTATGCACTTGGCCGTCAAGATATAGACTTATAGGAAATTGATTTTCTTGTCCGTATTCTATTATTTCTTCTAAATTGATAGGTAAACCTGAAGAGTAATATACCTCGCTTGTTAAAGGACTTTTAATTAAGGCACCATTTGCTGCAATGATGGGTAAATCAAATCAATATCTAAATCTTTCACATAAGGATAGATTGATTCATAAGGCCTTCCACTTGCCAATACAACGCTGGTCCCCTCTATTTTCAGCCTATGAATGACTTTTTTATTAGCATTCGACACATGGTGCTCATTGTTCAGTAAGGTCCCATCCATATCAAGTACTACCAATTTATACTGCATCATATCAACCCGTACTCTAGTTTCCCTATTTTTAGTTCTTCACATTTTGAATTTGACCATAATACGCATTTTTCCCATGTTTTCTTAAAAAGTGTTTATCTAGTAGATGATTATCAATTGAATTAATTTGAGGCGACAAACTTTGGGTATAATAAGCTAATTTCGCGATTTCCTCCATGATGACTGCATTTTCAACAGCTTTTAAATGACATCTATTATGCCAATCAAAATGATAGAGAATTCAACTCATTGTTTGAAAAGAGTCATCATGTAAAAACAATTATTTGTGTACCTGTTTCGATTCGATCTCAAGTAACAGGTATCATTCAAT
>NZ_JANZMJ010000041.1:0-47067 GCF_025175645.1 Peribacillus aracenensis | reverse complement strand
TGACGTACTATAACAATTTCAGATATCAATGGAACTTAAAGAAGATGACTCCTGTTCAATACAGAAATCACCTTCTCAAAGTGGCATGACCTTTTTTAAAAATGTCCTTTACATAGGGTACAGTTTAAAAAACTGGCTAACCTTATAATACGAACGCACCCGTTAGTTCATTAAGAAGTAGAATTTACTAATTCCTACTTCATTTTTAAAGGGAGTAGATATCATTAACCACTTTAAATAATTCCCCGTTCTTGGAGAAAATTGCACTTCCGTTTGGTATTGCATATGCCTTTCGTTCATTTGATATTATTGAGATGGTCAATGAATGTACATATTGTATGGTCTTAATTAATCTTTATATTACCTATTGTAACAGATATATTTAATTCCTTATTCCCTTTGGAACGATTAGTGATTTTCTGCCCTGCGCCTCGTTTTGTTATATTATCGCTTGATAATTTATTATGTTCAGAAATTATCCTTCCATTACTGGCTGAAATATTAAATCCTATATCATTAAGATCTAATTCATTAGGAAGTGTTATCTTTGCACTGCCATTTGAGAGTTTAATGTTGTTTTTGCCCTTAATATCAGAAAGTACTAAGCTATTTAGGTTACCAGTTTGGTTCTTTATTTTGACTTCTCCATCAACTGTTCCTAATTTTATAGAACCATTCTTTGCCTCTATATTTACGGATTCCCCTTTAAAAGAATCTACATTAATATTACCTACATTCGAACTAAGAGATAATCGGTTTACTTCACTTAAATCTTTAACATCAATGTTTCCGTTTTGGGTTTTAATTTGAACATGTTCTAATAATTTTGCAGGAATGTTCAGTATCAACTTTCCTCTTCTTATGTTACCAGGTAAAATGTACATCCACTTATTTGGAAGAGCCTTCACTTTAATAATGGCTTGATCTTTGTTATAAACTATATCTATTTTAGGGTTTCCTAAAAATGATTTCTGACCTGAATATTCTATATTCATATTTGAATCACCTTTAACAAGGACAATATTAGAAACGTCAGAATCAACAATAATCTTTTCTACGTTTTTTAAGTCACTCTTATACTCAAAATTTTTTTTACTAAGTGCAACAAAAACTCCAGTTATTATCAAAGTCAGAACCCCCATCATAAATAGTTTTCTTTTCATATTTTTCCCCTCTTTTCTAGAAATAATAGTAATTCTCTGTTTCCTCCCAACTGAATATATTTTAGTTATTAAAATATTTATTTACTATAATATATAACTGCTGATATATATTGTCAATTTCTCCATAAAATAAAAAAACAGATTTTATAATCTGTTTTTAGACATTATTAATATTCTATTTTTTCAAATAGTTTATTTATTTCTTCTAAAATACTTGATATTCTCTCTATCTTTTCCTTTGAGAATTTTGAAAATATCGCTTCGACCCTTTCTTCTCCTTTTCTAGTAAGTGAAACCCTTACAACTCTTCTATCGTCTTTAACCCTTATTCTTTCTATATAATTTAAGTCTTCAAGTTTATCGCACATATTCGTTGCTGCACCAGGCGTTAGCATAAATGCTTCTGAAATCTCAGTAATTTTCATATGTCTGTATAATTTAAGTCTTAGTAATAAAAGCACTAAATTTTCTGAGAGATTTTCATCATGAGTAAGTGTTTTCATAAAGTCTTTTGATTTATTTTGAATGTTAAACATTTCGGTCATTAGAATACGAACAACATCGTCTGAGGACTTTTCTATCTTAATCACCCCTTAAATAATTTTAGTATGTAAAATATATTTATATTATAATTTATAATCGATAAACATTTTAAAAACTATATATATTTATTATACTAGTACAAGGAAAAATAATCTATTCATTAATGTATACGGAATCCTACCCCATCGCCATCAAGCTAAAGTGAATTTATATTAACATAACGAAACAAACGCTATTCTTGTAGAAAATATACAGGAGGATGGCGTTGTCACCTTCCTAACGAATATTCCACTTCATCATAATAATTATTTCCAAGATAAACATGTTTTCTTAATGAACTAAACTGCCCCGTTAGTTCCATAAGAAAAAGCTGCCTTAAAGACAGCTCCAATCTTCAGCTAACGCACTTTGTCACTCTATTTTTTTCCATTTTTAAAAGCATTCATAATAACATTCGTAAATATTTTTCGAAGTTAACTCCTTCTACTTTAGGAATTTGCTCCAAGGAGGAATCATTGATAGCCTCTGTCAGGAATGCCACTGCGAGCTGTACGGATTTTTCTAGGTTCTCTCCACGCATCATGCTTCCCATAATCACAGATGCAAATAAATCACCAGTACCTGAATAGCTTTCACCGTTATACTGCGTCGCACTATAGAAGGTTCTACTTCCGTCCAAATACATATTTCCGATAAACTGCTTCTCTGAATCTGCTGACGGTGGATTCATTCCAGTGATGATAACCTGAGCTCCCGTTTCTTGCTGCAACATATTCCCGGCTTCTTCTATCACTTTAATATAGTCCTCTTCGTTTGAATAGCTATGCAGCTTTTCATAAGACAATCCGGTTAATAAACAGCACTCTGTAACATTTGGTGTAATGATATCTGCACGCTTCACCAGTTCTCTCATAAGAACCAGTAATTCATCGGTAAAAAGTTTATAGACTTCTCCTATATCCCCCATTACTGGATCAACAAGTAAAATGGTTTCTTTTGTATAAAATTTATCTAAAAAATGAAAAATATTATTAATTTGCTCTTCACCAGTAACGAAGCCGGTATAGATTCCATCAAAGGTTACATTAAGCTTGCTCCATTCTTCTATGAAGTATTTCATTTTGGATGTAAAATCTTCACAAAAAAAACTTGGATATCCGGTTTGCGCAGTCAATATGGCCGTTGGTAAAGGGCATGCCTGCACGCCCATGACCGAAAGAACCGGAATTGCAGCTGTTAATGAACATTTTCCAAAAGATGATAAATCCTGTAGTACAGCAACTTTTTTCATAATTACCTCCATATGGCCTATCCACTTTAAACTTTATTTATCTTATCATAAATCAGCTAAAAACAGTCATCTCCTCTCTCTTGTCAATACGTATAATATCTGTATTTTTTATCAACTGACCCCATAGTTTTTTAATAAATTGACACTTTTATAGACACCAGTCTTTTGCTAAAATCATAGGAAAATTCTAGTTAGGAAGGTTTACAGACATGCAAAATACACAAAGTTATTCAAGGTCAAGTCAAAAAACTATGGATTTAATTATTACCGCAATGTTGATTGCACTTGTGTTCCTATCTACTTTCTTTTTGAATATTAAACTGCCAATTGCCGCAAATGGAGGGTTAGTTCATCTAGGAACAGCTATGCTTTTTATTGCATCTATTTTATTTGGTCCTAAAAAAGCAGCTCTTGCTGGTGCGATAGGAATGGGGTTATTTGATATAGTTGGAGGGTGGGCATTGTGGGCACCTATCACCATTGTGGCGCGTGGTTTGCAAGGATATATAGTTGGTAAAATCGCTTGGTCAAAGGGTCGCAACGGTACTAGCATTGCTTTCAATGTAATAGCAACAATCGTTTCCATTCCATTTATGATAGCTGTTTATTATATTGGTGAAGGGATCCTATACGGTAATTGGATTGCACCTTTAGCTTCGATACCTGGAGATCTCGTTCAAAATATATTAGGAATTATCGTTGCCGTTCCAGTTAATGTGGCTTTGAAAAAGGTTCCTTATTTTAAGTAAATTCGCTGAAAAACACCCTTTATTTTTGATGTTAGTTTTTGATACCCTGACAATTAAATAAAAAGGCAGCCATTAAGACTGCATTGCGGATTTTTCCAACATGTTCGATTTTTCGCTCTAATCCGTAATCTTGATTTCTCTTTCTTCTTCTTGTATTCACCTTCTTTTTAACTGGCTAATAAAAGTTAATGGGCACTAGAACTACATGAATATTTCACCCAATTTATATTATTTAATCTTTGCATATAACGTGGAACTCCTGTAGCAACCAGTAACAACTGGCTAACCTTATAATACGACGCACCCGTTAGTTCAACCAGAAAACATTCTTCTCTATTGCGAGATAAGGTATTTTTCTTTGAAGATTGGACTTAATTCACTCCATACATCAAATTTATTACCATCTAAATCGAAGAAAATAAAATTTTCCCCTGAATGTCCTCTATCTTCAATTGCACTAACTTTAATCTGTTTATGGCTAAAATCTCTATGTATAGCTTCTAAAGCATTTATTCCATTAACTTCAAAAGTTATAGAAAAACGCTCAACACCGTAAATATCATAGAAATTTGAGCTTTGATTTTCTTTAGATTTAACAAGGAAAATACTTTGGTTCGCAAAATTAAGAATTGCTTTGTCTTCGTCTTTATAGCTTAACTCTGCCCCCAATTTGTTTACATACCATTCAGAAGAAAGTTCTACATTTGAAACTGGGATATAAGTAGTTCCTACCCTTAATAATTTTTTATTCACACTGTTCGCCTCCTTTAATCACTTAAATAAACTCATTCTCCACTTATATATCTTTCCCCTTTTAATTATCCATAATTGCCCTTTTGAATTTTCAACTACCCAGCCCCTTTAGTTCCAAAAGAAATAGAGCTGCCGAAGCAGCTCCCTTATTGAAGAAATGCACCCGTTAGCTGAATAAAAAACACTTTATTTAACTAAACTCAAGTTCATTATTTCTGATATTTTGTATTTTGCATTGCCCACAAAACCCAAAAAGCCATAATTACATTAATAAATATTAAATTCAATGTCATTCTTTCATGAAGAACCATTGAAATAACATCATTAACAATTAAACTAACTAATGTTAATAAAACACCTATTAACAATGCATGAATAGATAGTTTTAAAATCTTCACTTTTGAAAAGCTTAATAAATTCATTATTTATCTCACTCCTTAAACAGCATCGTAAGCATATTTACTCTCCAATAGCTCCCCCAAACTTTTCTGTCTTTTTGAAATTCGGCTAATCCCATCACCCAAATTAGTGCCCCAAGGAAAAACAAATAATACGGCGTTAATAAATCCAGTGTTCGAGTTATTAGAATATAACCTGATAGAACAATAACCATTATTGTTAAGAGATTCTAACCATTTTCAAGAATATATTCCCCCAAAAAAAAATTAGGTTCTGTACAATTACTGTTTCTCTTTCAATCATACCATTTCACATCTTTCCATTTGTGTAAAAGTGGAAATCCCTTATTAAACTAACTTGCCCGATGCATAAAGAAAAAGAGCTGCCTTAAAAGACAGCTCCGATCTTTACTAACTATTAGCATTTGTGGTTATGAAGAATGCTGGCACATCTTACTGAACATCATTAGTTAAGCGACCGATGTTCTCGACTTCAACAACGACCTCATCCCCCGACTTGATCGGGCAGCTGCCAGATGGTGAACCCGTGGCCAAAATGTCACCTGGCTCCAGTGTCATTACCTGTGAAAGCCAGCTGATTAGAAACGGAATGCTTAGAGACATTTCATTGGTGTTTCCGTCCTGGACAACGCGGCCGTTTAAAGTGGTCACAATCCGCAAATTAGTGGGATCTACCCCGGTAACGATGCACGGTCCCAAAGGTCCGAACGTATCAAATCCTTTGCCCCGCGTAAACTGTGGATCTTTTTTTGTAAGATCTCTTGCTGTGACGTCATTAAATATCGTGCAACCGAACACATAATCAAGCGCATCTTCTTCTTTGATGTTTTTTCCGCGCTTTCCAATCACCAAGGCTACTTCCCCTTCAAGTTCAACTTGGTTGGATAGCTCGTTTGGCGGAAGGATAATTTTCTCCTTGTCTGCAATAAGCGAAGATAACGGCTTTAAGAATAGAAATGGTTCTACAAGGTTCGCCTCTCCCCCTGTTTCCTTTGCATGACCTGCATATGTCCAGCCGAAGTTAACAACTTTCGAAGGTTTTACAGGTTCCAGAATTTTTACGTCACTATATTTCAGCTCTACCCCGTCATACTTTATTTCCTTGTTGACAAGTTCAGCAAAACTGCTAGACAGTTGTAATATCTTTTCATCCTCAACAATACCGTAATGTATATTGCCCTGTTGATTCTGATAGCGAACTATTTTTTGTGTTTTTTGTAGCACATGCATTATGAATAAACTCCTTTGATGATTAAGATTACCTCAGATAAAATAAAATCCGATTCTCCTATACTATAACATGTCTGTTCTTTTACGTGAAAAATGAGCTCTCGTCGCAACCCTCTCTTCAACTGAACCGACCTTTAGTTCAATAAAATTAAATTATTTAACTATGTATTTTATGGAACCTACAATTTATTTATAATCTGTGTATTGCCTTATATAGGCTGCAATAAATCTTCCGATTGGCAGCCCTAGTAATACATTCCCCATGAAATTCTCACTTCATTTCATGCATACAATTGCAACTCATACACCCTATTACATTCATCTTGGTGCTTATTGATTATCTCAAAATATGAAAACTTTTGTACTGGTAATTCGTCCCTGTCCAGCAAACCTGCCTTGTTAGTGCCATAATAAAAAGGCTGCCTCAGCAGCCTTCCTTGTTTGAAACAATCACCCGTTAAATTAAGTGGAAAACTTCACATTTACCCCTGATAAGGGAGCATGAAAGTATTCGCGCTTTTATGTATCTGTACTTATTTCTTCCCATTCTTGATCCATATAATTTACTAGCCAATTAAGAGTGTAGTGTCTTTCATATACAACGCCTTCATCTAGAGAGGATGGAACTTCCAAATGATTTATTTGGGCTTCCCGTACCGCCCAATGCGCTCTATAAATAAAATCAAGGCTATCTAATATATCACTGGATGGTTTTATAGAGGATTTATCAAGCAACTCTTTTTTAGAATGAAGAAAAACCGTCTCAAAAACATATTCAGCATTACACGTATCGGCTGGAACATCTATATCGGATATTAGATTTACAGACCAAAGCAGAAGCCAAATACATTCCAACTTCCAAGAGTACTGGATCAGCTCGTTCTGATTCAGATGTTTTTTCATTAAAAACTTTTTTTCTTCTTCTGTGAATAATTCGTTAGCATTATATCTTTCAATAAATTCCTCAATTTTTTCTAACGGAGCCTCCATAGCTTTCGCTGAGACTATCGCTAATGGAATAATTCTGTTAATGATCTCTTCTTTCGTTCTAAGAGAAACTTCTTCTTCATTTTCCGTTAAGGGTAAATGTTTATTTATTGGTACCTTTAGGGTCTTTAATATTTTTTCCGATCTTTTTTTTCTATTTTTCGAACTTCTCATTCCGCACCTCACTATTAGGTAAATCCCGTCATCCTTAAAACTATTATTAGGAAAACTTTCCACACACTATCTTTTATTATACCATTAATCCCAACTTCCCTGAGACTTTAGTTGCATAAAAAAAGCTGCCTTATGACAGCCCATTTTTAAAGCTAACGCACCCACTAGTTTAAGCGTGAATAATCGTCCAGACCTCCCCTTCAGGAAATCCACTTTTAGTCCCCTTAAATAAAAATAGTGCCAACTTCCCTAAAGAAATCAGCACTTCGATTATTCACTATGTTATCGTGCAGCTTTAGGCGGTTGGCACACGTCACATTTACGTTGTTTATTATTCTTAAACTTCGTAAACGTTTTTTCAAAATTGCTACCACATGTACATTTAAATAGTAACTTTTGAGAAAAACCGTGATATTCCGTCGTTAGCAACTTACTTTCCGAATTGTTCTCAACAAATTCTTTAATTTTGCCAATCGTCCATTGTTTATTCAATCTCTTACACCTCCATATTTTATCGCTATGCGGAGGCTTTACTTGGCATCCGTCCAAAAACAGTAATTATCTTAAGTCATTCATTATAACATGCGCTGGGACTCAATAATACAGATGGATGCATCTTCTTAAACTATCCTGCCCCATTTGTTGCAAACAGAAAAAACTTCACCAATTCACCTTATTGCCTTATTTCCGCCATTGCTTTTGTCATTTAATTTTTCTAAAACTGATTTCAATTCAACTAAGCTGTTAATGATGATATCTGCTTGCGCAAGCTCATTTTCTTGAGCAAAATCAAAATTACACCCTACCGCTACTAAACTATTATCTTTTGCTGCTTTAATATCTGATAAGCGATCTCCAATTACAGCACCTTTTTCAACATTATATTTGTTCACTATTGTATGTACTAAATCTGACTTATTTTGAGATTGTATTTGTTGTATACTAAATGTTTCCGTAACCCAATTATCTAAATGATAATACTTTACGATTGCATTTAAATATTCTATTTGCCCATTGCTTGCTATGTATATTGCACAGTCATTATCTTTTAAATGGTCAAAAACTTCCTTTACATCCGGATATAAAGCACCCTTGCCTACATTAATATTAGTAATTAATTTCTCGTGGAATAATTCATTTGCTTGTTGTCTGATTTCGCTCGAATGTTCAGGTAATAAGGTTTCCCATACAACTGGTAAAGGCACACCCATAATTTCCCGGTATTTTTCAATGGGCGTTTTATGCTCCCACAAACTCAAATTCCTCAAATGATCAAATGTTTCTTGAAGGGATATTTCTAAAATTTTATCTGTTTGAAATAATGTACCATCCATATCAAAAATCAATGATTGTGTCATTTTCTTCCCCCTTTGCAAAAATGAAATTTACCAAACATATTAATATTTAACTTGCAATATTCTGTTTTCCACACAATGAGCTGCCAAGGCAACTCCTTATTGAATTAAAGTGCGGCGTTAGCTTAAAAGCTTTATCTAATAAACGGTTTCCAATTAGGGTCTTTTATATCTTTCTTATTTGGCTTTCTTATATTTCATACAATCACCTCTTAGTTGTTTGTTATTCTTTTTTCTTTTGATAAAAGCATCATTTTCTGTCCTGCTCCATGCTTTTTGCTTCTTCCGTTCGGTTCTTTAAACTAGACCTAAAATCCAAAAGTGCAAGTGAAAGCAATGATCGATTTGGTAGTATATTTAGGCTCTTTTTTAAAAGTCCTTAGACTTACCTTTCTTTTGTTCGGATAGGGCAGATAGAATCGATGGTTCGCCTTGATTCCCCAAAAATTTCTTAGTCAGACTTAACCTAAGAACAATTTTATAAACGATCGTGGCTGAAACGATACTGATGATGGCTCCGACAAGAACATCTGCTGGATAATGGACACCTACCCAAATTCGCGAAATACCTACAAGTACAGCCAAAATCACCCATAATATCCCCCAACCCCTTTTGAACAACCAGAAGGTTATACAAAATGAAAAGAATATGATCGTATGGTCGCTTGGAAAGGAATTATTGACTGCTTTTTCAACTAACCTATTAACGTTTGGCAACTCAGCAAATGGTTGATTATTCGAGTGGAATTGCCCTGCTATTTTTGCCAATAGTTCCGAGATAACCAATGTAATAAATGCACAGATTACCATGATTCTATTTTTATTTCTTCGAGAAAACAAAAACATCAGGACCGCCAATACTAAGAAAAAAATCATGTATTCAGCGATGAATACAAAGAAAGGATTTAAATCCGTGTATTGTTTACCTAGATTATTAATCATTCTAAACAATGTACTATTCATTTCGGACAAAGCCATTGAAAAATTCCTCCTGATTGTATTATCACTTTAACTTTATTAAATTCCATTATGTAAATAAGATAAACTTCAATTAAACCTAGAGAAAAAGGCTGCCTCAGCAACCTTCCTTATTGAAGTAAAGCAAACGTTTAGTTTAAGAAGGATATTTTCTTGTATCCAATCATAATGCGATGCCATTTTTTTAACATCTTACATATTTGCGTTTAAAACCAAGCCTTCCTTTATCGACTTCTTTTTGAATAATTTCGTAAGCATTTAGAAAACTGCTTTTTTTCTTGTCCCGTTTGACTTCTACTGTTCCTATTGCCTTTGCAGTCTCGACTGCCTTTTCATGGAGCGGCAAATATGAAATCCCCACGGTGTATAGAAAATTATTCATGGCGGATTTCGTTCGTTCTGGCGAATCGTGAATCGTATTCTTCACACTATCAAGCATATTGGAAATCTTGCTTTCTGTAAATTCAACGTCAAGCCGATTCCCTAAAAGCCAGCAGTAGCAACTCCAGCCCGCCGACATTCTCAGCTCTTCACCGCTTGCAATCCATTTATCAGCAACTTCTTGTGCAATATCCGACTCTGCTAAAGTTACGGCCACTACAAAATCGGACAGCATATAAAAATACGCTGCATCCATCCAACGATCATAATCCGACTCAGTCATGGCTTTTGGATCTGCAATAATGCCTGCAAAGTACATAGCATCGTAGTTCCCCGTCGAATAAAGCTCTTCAGCTAAATGGTGACTTATTTTTATTTTCTTTGCGATTGGTTTCATAGCGCCTGTAGCCACGCCAAAAAGCGGCTCATGCGCACCATTGGATATGTATATTTTTTTAGTTCGTTCCTTGCCAAGGGCTTCAAGTTCCTGCATAACCATCTCTAAATTCATCGCTTAGCACTTCCTTCTTTTCGGAGTTTTCCCCCTAATATTTTGCCCATCAAATATATCACCATTATCCTATAACAAACTGCCATTTGTCAGCTTGGCCATACATACCATTGTACTCAATCCACGTTCAGTACATCCAAAAAGTTATGGCCTTATAGCCTTTTTAAAAAAAGGCTGTTTTCGCATACTTTGTTGCTATTTACCACGTAAAGCGGTGTGATTGATTTCCCCTCCAGATGCTCGATTTCCGCGGGCGGGCGGTGAGCATCCTCGGCGTAAACGCCTGTGGGGTCTCACCTGTCCCGCTGCTCCCGCAGGAGTCTCGCACTTGCGCTCCAATCAAACTTAAATCGTTTAGTTTTTAAAAACAACAATCTTTGCGAAAAGAGCCTAAAAAAAGGCCATACCCTTAGTTTAAAGGAATATGGCTGGTGATATAGAGTTACTTTCATTATGGAAAGCGTATTGCGTTAATATCGGCATTTATTGCACTTGAAGAGGTTACATTTGATGCTACTGTATAAGCGATTCTAATTTCATATGTTGAAGTTCCAGTAATAGCGGCAGTATTTACATTAGTAGATGCAACAGGAAATCTTGACGTACCTGCAGCAGTTATACTTCTTTGAACGGAACGTGTATCAACTAAAGTCCCATTACGATATAGCCTAGTTTGAAAGGTGAAATTTGAGTTGGCCGTTGTGATCACATCAATTGATACCGCATAGTCCACTTTAACGTTCTGGCCAATAATAGTTGGTACATTCATTGTAACCACTGACGTTTCGGTTCCAGTAGTTGTGAGAGCGACTGGACCATCCACTTCTGCAAAAGTTAATTGAGGAGTTGCTCCGGTGGATCCTGTCGCACCCGTGACTCCTGTTGCTCCTGTTGCTCCCGTGGCTCCTGTCGCTCCGGCGGCTCCGGTGGCTCCCGTGGATCCTGTTGCTCCGGTTGCTCCGGTTGCTCCTGCTGCTCCGGTGGATCCTGTCGCTCCCGTGACTCCTGCAGCTCCCGTGGCTCCTGTTGCTCCCGTGGATCCCGTCGCTCCTGTCGCTCCGGTGGATCCGGCGGCTCCTGTTGCTCCGGTGGTTCCCGTGACTCCTGTCGCTCCCGTGGATCCGGCGGCTCCCGTGGTTCCCGTGGATCCTGTCGCTCCCGTGGATCCTGTTGCCCCTGGATCTCCTGTAGCTCCCGTGACTCCTGTTACTCCTGTTGCTCCTGTTGCTCCCGCTGCACCTGTTGCTCCCGTCGCTCCGGTTGCACCCGTTGCTCCTGTTGCTCCCGTGGCTCCTGGATCTCCCGTGGCTCCCGTTACTCCTGTTGCGCCTGTTGCTCCTGGATCTCCCATGGCTCCAGTGGCTCCTGTCGCTCCGGTGGCTCCTGGATCTCCCATGGCTCCAGTGGCGCCTGTTGCTCCTGGATCTCCCGTGGCTCCCGTGGCTCCCGTGGCTCCAGTGGCTCCTGTCGCTCCGGTTGCTCCTGGATCTCCCATGGCTCCAGTGGCGCCTGTTGCTCCTGGATCTCCCGTTGCACCCGCTGCTCCGGTGGCGCCTGTTGCCCCTGGATCTCCCGTTGCTCCCGTGGCTCCGGTAGCTCCGGTGGCGCCTGTAATTCCACTAGCTGATACATTAAAGCTCTCTGGGCCAACACGCGTTACATCCGTATCAACTGAACCAGTAATGTTACGAACAAAAGCTGTATATTCTAAATATCCTGAACCTTTGGGGACATTGTAATCAGAAGCTGAAAATGCGTACTCTTGAGGTCCGACCTCAGAGCCATTAACAACAATAGTCTTAATACCGCTAAAAATTGTATTAACATTAGGATTGGTCCCTCTAACAATTATAATTTCAATAAAATGTGCAGGAACACTGGCTTCTGGATTTACTTTTAAGGTGATGATCCCGTCAAATTGAATACGAATCATTGAAGTGGGAATTGCTTCGCTAACATTAAGACCAACCTGTCCAAAAAGTTGGTAATCAGACGAAGTGGGAATGTTAATGGAGTTGGCATAGGAAGCATTTTGAGATGTTATTCCATCAAAGAATTCTGGCATACTTTGTTTCACCCTCTAAACGTTTTTTCCATATACTAGGTGTTTTATTTTGGCGTTAGAACCTTATAATACTTTATGAAATGTACAACAACTGTGAAACGGCACAAACCCTTTATCGTTGTTAAATATCCAGTGTTCTACAAAAAAGGTATAATATTAGTCTGTATTCTTTGTTTAATCTAAGGATGATCAATATTTTTATAGAGCTATTGTCCCCCCTTAAATGAATAAGGGTATTTTTCTGGGATTTCTGTAAAGCAAAAAAACTGAAAACCACATTAAGCAGTTTCAGTTTCCATTAGTAATCAAACGGAGTAAAACCTTTAAGCAGACGTGTTTCTTCTTCTTTTCCCGTATTCCGCATGGCCAGTGGAATCATCTCCAATTTTACGTTTAAAAGACCCAAAATTAACTTTTCGAGAAGCAAAAAAAGCTAATTCCCTGGCGTTCAAGGGATTAGCTTTTTTCCTTTTTTTCGATACTCTGAAAGTAATTGCGATTATAGAGGACAGAAGGGTGATCAGGCAAGTATTCAGCAGCCAACTCATTATGTCTTTTTGACTCTTCTAGCTTGCCGATGCGGTCAAAACATACGCAAAGCTGAATATGCGGCAGCCATGTATAACAATTCCGCTCGATAAAAGGGCTTTTTGTTTCTGGTATTTCTATTTGTGTTGCTAGATTGTACCAGAATATCGAGCGTTCATATTCATGTTGCTCCATATGGATGTATCCGAGCCGACAGCAGATTTCCCCTCTTGGTGTATCGTACTCGAAAGACTTTAGACAGCACTGGACTGCTGAACCCCAATCTTTTAATTGTATATGGCAGTCCGCCAACTTGCCGCATGCTTGAATGTTATCCTCGCTCCATCCTTTACCCTCATCAAGAAATTTACGATACCACTTGATGGCTTCATCATATAAACCATGGTCATTGCATTCATTTGCATAGTAATATTTGTCGCGCGGTGAAAAATCAATTCCTGATTGAAGGGCCTTCTTGTAAATTCTCAAATTACGATCATTAAAGCTTTTTTCCTTTTTATGATGAATGGCAATATCCGATTGAAATGTGAGTCCGGTTACTTCAAGATACTCATGAACGAATCCTATCCATTGGAAGTTCTTTTCCCGTTTTACAAGACGGTTCCGCCTGGAACTGAAGCTGGGGTTCCCATTCCCATCAAAAGAAAGATGATAAAACATCATGACAGAATCGAAGTGGGGAGGTAACTCTTTTTTCAGGTTTGAAAATTTCTCCTTATTCTCTTCTGTTAAAATATCATCCGCATCAAGCCAGAATATATATTCTTTTGTCGCTTTGGAAAAAGCGAAGTTTCTCGCAGCCGAAAAGTCATCGATCCAGTCAAAATCATAAACATGATCAGTGAAGGTTGAGGCAATTTGTTTCGTGTTATCTTTTGATCCTGTATCAATGATAATAATTTCATCAACTAATTCCCTAACTGAAGCAAGACAGTTAGAAAGTGAATCTTCTTCATCCCTTACAATCATGCATAAACTAATTGAAATCCCGCCCATTAAATCACCTCCAGTAACAGCATATTAGATTCTGCCTGTAATAATGTCTGGAGATAGGGGAAGTATGATTTAATTAATCCAAGACATGACAAGGAAAATCGTCAAGTGCAGGAAATTTAAGATCTTTTTTTTGCAAACACATCTTTTGTTACCATTCCGTTGCTGAAGGACTCTAATTTATTAGTAAACACCAAATATATATCTAGCATTTTCATATACTGAACTCACCTCAGTAGTTATCTTTCCTAATTCCAGTTTTTCAGGTGTACTCGCTCAATTGCTAATCAACTAACCTGCCCTGTTAGTTTTTATTTTCTTTTGGAACGCATACCCTTAAGTTTTGTAATGTCGACTTGATTCAGCAATTGGTTATACATTTCACTTTTAGCATCATATATGGCGATTTTCCCTTGATTATTATAATGAATTCCCCATCCATAATTTTTCACTAACGGAGAAGCCCTGAAGCAAGCTTTGGATTTTGAAAAGAACTGTTCTCGAAGTTCCGCTGCATTTTCCTCTTCTATTTGATTCTTGATTAAGTATGATTTGAATTGTACGTCTTCTTGTGTAAATTTATATGGGTTATTATTAATTAATTCATGCTCAATATAAGCAATTGTGGGTTTTTCGTTTTTGATGACAGGTACTTTTGCTGAAGTAACTTTTGAATCCTCTGAAATGGTAATAAGTGTGTTCTTATAACTCATATAACAACCTCCTTATTTAGCAACGTGATTTTTATATACCATATTATACCATTATTCACTTCCGGTATCCGATCCGTTAGTTACATAAAAAGGCTGCCTCAGCAACCTTTTTTATTGAAGATATCTGAACAAAGAAGATTTAGTTTAATTTACCTTTTAAATCCACCTTCTGCATGAATAACCTGCCCTGTAATCCAATCTGCTTCATCGCTCACTAAAAACTTAATAGTTTTTGCAACATCCCCCGGTTTTCCTATTCTGCCGAAAGGAAACATCGGTTTTAATTTACTTTTTATTTCCGCTGTCATCCAACCTGTATCAGTTGGTCCTGGATTTATTGCATTAACCGTTATTCCTAAAGGGGCGAGTTCAGCCGACAAAGTGATGGTTAGAGCATCAACTGCTCCTTTTGTTGTTGCATAAGCTAATTCGCCAGGCATCGGTCCTTTTGACTGACCTGATGTAATGTTGATAATTCTTCCGCCTGATTTCTTATCAAACCTTTGAGCAAATTTACTGCTTAATAGTGTCGTTGCACGAACATTTACCATGTAATGTTTATCTAATTCTACGGCAGTCAAATTTGAAAAATCATTGTTAGTTGAGTATGCTGCGTTATTAATCAAGATATCAGGATGACCAAGTTGTTCAGAAACTTCATTTATAAGTTGTTCAGGTGCATCATATAAAGTTAAATCCAACTCCATACATGATACCTTAACCCCCTTTTTTATTAATTCTTCTTTTAATTTCATAGGCTCATCTGATTCAATACTCCAAGGCATTTTTTTATCATATGCCGTCCAATAAGTAAAAAATATATCGTAACCCGCTTCGGCTAACTCCTTACAAATAGCAGCCCCAATCCCCTTAAGCCGGCTTACTCCCGTAATAATGGCAATTTTCCCTTTTACTTGGCCCATTATAACCCTCCATTTCAACAGTAAATTTAAGTTATACTTGCCCTTTTGCCGCATAAAGAAAAAGCTATCTTAATGACAGCTCCGATTTTTAGCTAACGTTAGTTTTTAAGGTTTATTCAGGTCAAATCTTGCTATTTCTTGATTTTCAATTGTTACAACTAAAAAAGCATCCAATGCATGCTTCTTAAGTTCATCTAATTTATCTTTTGAAGGTACAAGTAGTGGAACTTGGGAATTTTCTTCACTTACTCCTAAATCGTAGTCAAGAGTATACTCACCCTTTTCGTCAGGCTTAAGAACTGATAAGAAGGAATGACCGAACCCTACACCACTCCCGTTATACTCTTCGGGATCATAAATATTGAAGCCTATCACGTCTTCTGACACCGCTCTCAATTTGTCTTTAGGCTCAATCTTAAGTTCAATTCCTTTATCAACTTCTTCAATACCAGCTGTTTTATTACCTGTATTTTCAATGGTGAATTTATAAAATAAAGCTGTCGGGACCAGCTCATCTCCCTTTCTTTCTCCTTCAGTTATCCCAATTGAACCAAGTAAACTTTTATCTTTAACAATATCAACATTCGCATCTACTAGTTCTATAGAAGGATTTGATGAACAGGCTGATAAAAAGGATAAAACAATAAATAGGCTAATAAAAAGAAAACATTTCCTCAAGTAATCACCTCTAATTTAACAATACCATAATTTACCTATTATTCAAGCGGATTCCTTGTAGAATTTTATTGCCGCTTACTTTCTTTAAAAATGATTAATTTCATCAATACATAAGAAAAAGGCTGCCTCAGCAACCCCCTAATAGAAATAAAGCAACCAGTTAAGTTTGTTTTGTTTTACCGAAAATAAAAACGGCTCTTTTGAAAACCTCATACCCTTTCAAGAGGTGTATGAGGTAAAGGAGGTAATTGAATTCTAACCACGTCCCCTGGGTGAACCTCACCGCTTTCCAAAACTATGCTCATTATTCCTGCTTTGCGTATCAAGTTCCCATGCTTATCCCGGTCTAAAACAGCATTCATCAGTCCTGATTTAAATTGATCGATTTGGGCACATGGATTTCGTAAGCCTGTTACTTTAATAACCGCTGTTTCCCCAATATATAGTAATGAATCCTTCGGTAATTCAAGCAGATCGATACCTTTTGTGGTGATATTTTCACCCATTTGACCAGCTTTAACATTAAACCTATCTTTCAATTCATCTAATAATTCTGAGTGTATTAGATGAACTTGCCGCAGGTTAGGTTGATTTGGGTTAGCCGCTACACGTGAACGATGCTTTACGGTTTTACCTAAATGGGCATCTCCTTCAACGCCCAAACCTTTCAACAGCTTTATACTCGTGCAATTTTCCTTACTGAATGTGTGTTTATCACTTTTACTAACAGCTATTACTACTCCACTGGCCGAGCCGATTTTTTCGTCATTCATTTTCATTCATCTCCCCCTTATTCTTATAGTTTGATATATTTGTTCAAATATCCTGCCCAGTTAGTTCCATAATAAAAAGGCTGCTGCAGCAACCTCCATTAGTTAGCTCAATAAGAAGCTTATTTAACTTCTACCTATTTACATCAATGATCTTTTAATAATTTCCATGCTTTTAAGATCCTTTGGACGAAGTGTCCTTCCTGTTCCTTGTTCGTAAACTTTTTTTTCTTCAAGTAATTGGTATGGGTTTAAAACATTCATTGATATACCTCGTAAATTATAAGGTTCCATTGGCAAGGCATCTTTCCTCCATACCCATTCTGGAAATCCGTTAGCGACTATATCGCCATTATCCGAATACCTAACAAATACAAAACTCACATCGACATTGTTCTTGAGGAAATCGGTTTGAAACTCGCTGACTGGCATTAGTTGAAAACCATCATTAACAAGCGCCTGTTCCAAATGCTCACGATGCTGTATCCAAGTAACTAAATCAATATCAGAATGTGACCGAGTGATCTTTCCAAGAAGAAAATCTATCGCCCATCCGCCTCGTAGCCAAAGGTCAATATTAAGTGATAAGCAAATTTCATTTAATTCACGAATTATTTTTAATTGTGACTTGCTTATATCCTTTTCTTCGGTACCATTCTTATAATCCATCCTCATACACACCCTTTATGTACTAAGATTTTAAGTATTTCCTTATTCTGCATACGTATTGCAATAACCTTTTTTATGCATGAAAAAGGCTGCCTTAAAGCCAGTTCTGACCTTAAGCCAACACATAAAAATATAAATACGATGGCCGAATGGAAGCACGGATGCGATAAAGGCAGGGAATTTAGTATATTTGTACAAGCATGTTTTTTTTCATCTCATATATATAGTAGATAAAGGAGTGATATATATATGAAATCTTGTCAAAATATATTATGCCGCCATAACCCATTCTGCGGTCATAATTCATTCAGCGAGGATAAATCATTCTGCTGTCATAAAGGAATGGATAAGAGTCATAAAACAACATTACAGCCAATCGGACAAGCATGTCAGACTCGACGAGAAATAAGTGAGTTTTTAAGGACTTCTATCATAGGTTCAATCATTGGATTCACTACAACCGCTGAACCATTTACACCTATATTTGTAGAGTTACGAAGTTTTGATGCTGTTACCGGACAAGTGATAGTTAATGACAGGGCAATGGGTAATTTCACCATTAGCCTTTCATCCATTTGTTCCGTTAAAACTATTTGTTCCGTTACAACGCCACGGATATTTAATGTTTAAAAAGACTTTATAGAGAAAACTCCCCAAAGGGAGATAGGGGTCAGGAAGTTCCAAATTTCTACACATACTGAAACCCTTTCACATTCTCCCCTATTCCATGCAGGTAAAAAAAGACAATTATTTAATTAATTGTCTTTTTTCTCTTATTGTACTGTCATACATGCATCGCCCCCTTCTATTTCGTGGGGGATCTCTACTGATGACCGGTCTATGCTTTACTTCATTCCAAATATGTTTACTGAAACTAATTCACCTTACTTAGAAAAACCATCTACTAGTGAAGTTGCCCATTTTTTTTATTATTCTACGAACCTGCCGCTATAGTTAAAAATATAGTTTAAGTTCGGACCTTAAACCCTTAACTTCTTTGGAATTGTCAATCCCACTACTAATTGCATATTGAACGACAAAAAAGAGAATAACTAAACCAACAAAGCCGTAAAAAATTGAAATATAATCCCCATAATTTTAGCTCTCCCAATGGTACCATAAATTGGTAACTACAGTTGAACTTTTAACATATCTCTTATTCAAAAGCATGTTCAACAGTAAAAAGTTCGTAAAAGTGTACTTTTACGAACAGGTTTTCCTCGATTTACCGACATTATTTTTAATGCAATATTGTATGAATGGGGCAGTTTTTAGTGAGGATTGTCTACGACAGAACGTGCTTGAGTTTACTTTTTAATCACACCGAAATTTCTTTTGATATGTGTTTTGAAGCGTTGGGAACTTTTCGGGCCTCATAATTAATCATATCTGAAGAATACACCGCGATGCTAACAATTCCTCCTTGTGTTGTAGCTCGTAGGAGGATAGGTTGATTGTACTTGTTTTTAAAGCTAAAATCAGGACCATCCCAGCTTACTGTAGCATCCCGCCCAGATGGAACATAAGGAACGCTCCTAGAATGGGAATAGCGTTGAATAATTTGCAATCCTGCATTGTCGATAGCGTTAAACAGGGTGGATGACACCTGACAGATTCCTCCACCGATCCCTTCAGAAAACTCTCCTTCGACTATAACCCGAGCGAGCATATATCCTTTGTCTCCTGTCCTCTGGCCAACGACTTGGTTAAAAGAAAACGTCTCTCCTGGAAACACGACATAATTATTAATCGCTTTTGTTGCAAGTAAGATATTATTTGAACGATTTTTATTGTTCGGATTAAAATAGGTTGTATATTCACCTATTTTTTTCACACGTATCTGAGCAAGCAATTCGATGTCAACTTTTGGATAAATGGCAAGTAAAGGCACTTCCATTTTGTATGCTTTACTACTATACAAAAAGGAATAAAATTGCTCATTAAACGCCTGATGGTAAAGCTTATAACCTACCCGCCCAGGTAGCATATTACCATATTTATCGATAGTGGCATTTACAGGTTTTTGGTACACTTGGCGGTCTATTTTTTCGATAAACCGATTGTATTTTTCCAAGTCCATCATAGGAACATTTAGTGAGGGCATAGTAACATCAGCACGGTTGACAGTGGCAATGGTTTGCCCGTGTTGAGTTACCGATAAGCTTTCAGAGATATTCACTTGTTGAACGAATAGTAAAATTCCGGCAATCCATGTTAATCTCATTTGAATGCTCCCCCCACACTAATATAGTTAGGATTAATCATTGCATGTATCCCTTTATTTTAAGTCTTCATGGAGCGAATCTTGATCAATGAACCAGCGATCAGTCAAACTTTCCCTTCGGATCATAAAATGCATTACCTTTTTTTCTTTGCCTTCTCTCTTCTTATTAATAGCTACTTGAACGGGTACATCCACGAGAAATAGCCCATTTAGTTGTTCCGGCGGTTGTCTTAAAGGCTCAACCACTCCAAAATATGTAATATCTTCAACAAGTTCATTGACAGTTTTAGGATATCCTGGATTTGATAAGGTCATTGCTAATAATTTATGATTTCCTTGGTTAACGGCAATGGTAAAAATACGTATAAGTTCATAAGGACTTATCGTTTGTATATAATCATCAAGCTTACCAGCCGCTTTCAATACCATTAATTTATGAGAAAGATCTTCGTTTTTCAAACGATGCGTAATGCTTCCAGAGAAATGAACACAGAAATGACCTGAAAAACCGTTTTGAAGAGCACCGGCACCATGTGGCATTCCGTGCATGGATGCAGCAATCATTTGATTATTGATTAATACAATAATGGCTCTTCTATTCCAACTCCATTTATTATTATAAATTTTCTTCATGATTTGAGTATCTTCTTTGGTTAGTGGCTGTACATCGGCATGATGGCTGCCTGCTCTTCGCTGAACCTTAAATGATAAACCCGTTTCAATATCAATAATGGTGAAAATAGTTTTATTAGGAATAATGTTGTTCACGATTTCCCATGGCAACATCTCAATTTTAAAGCTTATTGGTCCTTCTTCATCTTCCCATTCCGTTGCATGGGCCGGGTGATCGACCATGAAGACAAGTATAAAAATAGCGATAATCACTTGATAAAATTTATGGTTTTTCATTTGGTATCTCCCACATTTTTTCTTATTATTTCAGAACATTATCAGTAGAATACCTTTGAAAATTTGGAAATTAAACTCCTCCTTGTTACACAGGGTTTGGGGGAATCATAAAAAGACCACCAAAAAAAAACCCCTGGACGGCCAAAGGGGTTTCTCCATTTATGACAAAGTTTTTTCATTTTCCTGTTCCTTAATGAATGAACTAACGCAACCTTTAATTGAACATGAGTGCCGTGTATGTTGTAAATTAAGTTCTCATTATATGTATTCGATGTCGAAATGAGGGGATATTAATTCCATGCTTTTTAAATCCCATTCAAAAGTAAGTATCGCTGATTGTTTTGATTTATGTGTTAGAAGGGGTACACCATTTTTTATGATCATGCTTTCTGCATCCCAAAAACGGACAGTTTTGTCTTCGCCAGTACGATTACAAACAATTACAGGCAATCCTGTTTCTAATGACCTTTGTTCCCATTCTCCCTCTGGACCATGTAATCCGGGACCCCAGGAAGATGGTGCAATTAATATTTTTGCTCCTTTTTCAAATAAGTTGTTAGCAATATCTTTGTGATATGCGTCAGCACATATCATAATACCAACCTCGACATTGTTTGTTTTTATTGGCTCTATTACATCCCCGGAAGCTGACCAATCATCAATAACACTGATTTTTCTCTGTTTCCCTAATAAATGACCGTTTTTATCTATGACAAACACAGAATTATACAGCTCTCCGTTACTGCCTTTTTCGGGGCAACCCAAAAATACAGTGCTTTTCAAATTCTTTAGTTTATGGCTCAAATCACTCATCCAAGAATCAGGCTGCCTGTTAATCCATCCAGTGCCAATCTTATGATTGAATTGAAGTCCGCTGACACATAGTTCGGGTGTTATAATCCATTCGGCATTTTTATTTGATGCAATATGAATGGCTTGTTCAATTAGTTTTTGGTTATACTCCACATCACCAGCGATAGGCAATAGGTGTAATAAAGATATTTTAATTTTCCCCATAGTGATCTCCCAAACATCAACTTATTTTAATGGCCATGCTTGTCATGATTGTAGCATAGACATTGATTGGCTTGTTCGACTAATCTTCCTCGATAGATTTTGCCATTTGCTGATGTGGAATATATCACACATTTACCACAATATTCTCCGTTGCAGGGGCTGTTTGTTGTATCATCAAGAAATTGAAGTGGAAGGAGTAGAGATGAGGAATTTTGGATGTTAAACAGGAGTTTATACTTATTTCTATTTCAGGTGTTTTTAGCGTTGTTATGTTAATTAGTAAGTGAAAAACATAAAAAGGGCACTCCCTAAAAGGGAGCGCTTCCATGTTATATAAAGCTATTGGACTTTCATTATATCATGAGTCACTATTCAAATAAAAGTAATTAATGATAAATTTAGTCATTTTTAATATATTTTTACATCTGAAAAAGACTTGGGTAGAAGTACTTTTCTGCTTTTGCATTAATGAAGTCACGGGAAAACCACTCCAATTTAATTCAGTATCATCAAAAGACCGTCCAGTCTTTGTAAATCGGACGGTCTTACGAATAATAGAATGAAATTTTAATATCCTTCGTGAGGGAAAATATTCATTTAGCCATACCAGCTTTATTTATCACTTCCTTCGCTGCCTGCAATGCGGATTCATAATCTGGGTGATCCGTGACCTCGGGTACATATTCCACATACTTAATAGTTCCTTCTTGATTTATTACAAATACTGCCCTGCATTCCAGTCGTTGTTCTTTCATATACGTTCCATATGCAGTACCAAATGACAAATCAAAATGGTCGGAGAGAATGGTTATAGCTTCCACATTACTCTCTTTACACCATCTTGCTTGAGCAAAGGGAAGGTCTGCGCTGATGGCCAACACTGCTACATCATCACCCATTTTGCTTGCTTCTTCATTTAAGAGCTTTGTTTGTAAATCACATACACCCGTATCAAGCGAAGGAACAGTCGTGATGATGCATGTCTTATTTTTATAGTCTGTTAAATGTGCTTTACGGCGGTCATTTGTTAATAGTGCAAAGTCAGGAGCCTTATCCCCTACCCTTAGTTCAGGACCAATTAAGGTCACTGGATTACCGCCTAAAGTCACTACACCAGTACGCTCATATGCCAAATTGAACCCTCCAACTCCCTTACTAATTTACTAACTTCCTCGGTAGGTGCTATATCCTCCTGGAGCAACAAGCAGAGGAACATGATAATGTTCTTCATTACTTCTTATTCCAAAACGAAGTGGGACCTTATTTAAAAATGGCCTTATATAAGGATCATTCGCTCCATCATTGAAATATTCCCCAACATAAAAGACAAGCTCATACTCCCCTGGTTTGAGATCATCCCCTTGAAGTAGCGGATCATCCACTCTCCCATCTTTGTTTGTACAGACTTCTTTAATGAAAGAATGGTCTCCCTGTTCTGCAATGGTCCAGAGTTCTATCTTCATCCCTTTTGCCGGCAGGCCTTTAGACAGGTCTAAAACATGTGTGGTCAGCTTACTGTCCATTATCGGGAAACCCCTACAGTTGAATCAGCTGCCTTTTTTTGTTTAACGTCTTCTTGTGTAACGACAAAGCCTTGGAAGCCAAAAGGAGGACGAGGTTCCTGATAAACACTTCCTTCCGAATTTGGAATAGTATCTACAACTGTTTCCCAGGTACGATTATTAGTTTTAAATTGAACATTTGCCAGCTGAGGGAAACGTTCCAGAATCCTGATGCCAATATGATAAATGAGCTGCTGAATCGAACGGTTATTCAGTTCATGGAACACTGTGTTTGCAATATCACTAATTTGTTCTGCTGCTACATATTTTTCTGGATTTGTTCCAGTGGCATCCTCCCAGCGGCTATATTCCCAATCGAAATCCAAGTAGATAAATAGTGGACGATCTTGAGCTTCTGGCAGTGTGGTGTATTCATCTTGAATAAATCCATAAAAAGAGCTTCCTTTAACCTTGATTAACTGGACATCAACTATTCCACTTGAATGCTTGACGATTTTGCTTCCAGTAGGTGTCCTTTTCACTTCGATTGTAGTGGTAGCCCTCTCATTTCTGGAACATCGAAACACAACATCACTATTTTCATGTCCTTCCCCTTTTGGAACAAGTACATGATCGAAGGGAACTTCATTTGCTGTCAATTCTACTGCATCTATGTGGCTATACTTATCAAGGAAGACTTCACATAAGAACTTTAAAAATCCTTCCGCCGTATTTCCTTGATAATTGGCGGCCTGGCGATGAATGATGTTTTTCATGGAATCCGTTGCAATCACCAAGCTATTATCTCCTTCCGTAAAAGAAGATAAGAAAGCTTCCCCTTTCAGAGAAATCTGGCAATTAAATCCAAAAATAGTGTTATCTCTTTCTGTGAAACCTGATTCCGGTATTTTCCTCAAACCTGTAAGAGGCTGTACAAAAGTCCTATATACAAATACATCCCCTTTACCGTAATACATCGTTCTGTTTTCATTTTGAACTGTCATATTATTCCTCCTCCTATTTAATAAAATCAGATAATCTGTGGCTAGCAATTAAGTGGATTTGCTTGATCGCTTCCTTAAGTTCATTTGGCTGATCCAAACCAATCCTTCTTTTCATCTCTGCCTTTATCAACGTTTTATCGCTGCCACGGACAGCAAATATGAACGGAAATCCAAACTTTTCTTTATACTGATTATTTAACGCATGAAATTCTTCATATTCATCCGGAGAAAGCGAATTCAAACCGGCTGCGGATTGTTCTTTAACTGATGCTTCAGCCATATCAATCCGGGCTGCCAAGTCCGGGTGAGACTTGATTAATTGGAGCTGTTCCGAAAGTGAGGCATTCTGCACAACTATTTCCATTTTCTTTTTTAGGTCCTCTAAGGAAATGAATGGCTTGTAATCCCATGAACGCTCTGCAATCCATGGAGAATGTTCATATACCCATCCTAACTTTTGGATGAATTCCACCTTGTTCAACTCATTTATGCTATTAAGGTCAGATATCAATACTGGCCCTCCCTTCTTCGGATTATTTTTATAATTCAAAACATTCTTAACTTAATTGAATTATATACGTGTGTTTATTTATAGGTCATTAGCTGAAAAAGCTAATATTTTTCCAAACCCTTTGTGCTTACCGCACTCACCTTTAAAGAACAGTCTATCCTTATAGCTTAGCTTTAGTTGCTAATATTCATAAAATTAGTTAAATTAGAAAAAAAGGCACAGCGAAGGGGGCCTATCATGCTTTTAACGGTGACTGATGCATTAAAATTACCACAGATAAAACAATGCCAAGTGGTTGCTGGCATTCAGGGACTTAATAGAGAAATAGAATCAATCAATAGTTTTGATGCTCCTGATGTGCTTTCCTGGCTGAAGCCAAATGAATTGATTCTAACAACAGGATACTTATTTCAAGATAATCCGCAACAATTAGACCAATTCGTAATCGAATTAGCAAAAATGAATTGTTCAGGATTGTTCATCAAACTGGAAGAAATTTCACAAACTACTATCAGCATCGCCAATATGGCCAATTTGCCTATTCTCAGAATCCCCACTGAGTTTTCGCTATCAGATATCATGTCTCCCCTACTTCGTGAAATTGTAACGAGACAGAATGAACAAAAAGAGTCGAGTTATAGTATTGAAGATATTTCAGGAGTTGGTGCCGAAAATATAAGTTACGGGATTTTAGGGATGACGGAGTTTAAATCCAGCTTCCCTAAAATTACTGGAGGATACATATGTACTGTTTTACCTTTAACGCTGCAATGGAATCAAAGGAATGATTCCATTGCTTATAAACAGCTCATCAAGACAATTGAAACATTAACCGAGCAATATAAAATCGATAAGCTCATAAGGAATATCAAGGGCAGTCTAGTTATCATTTATCTGGATACCATCCCCCTAGGGAACACCCACTTTTATTCACAAGTCACCCAGATAAGCCAACAAATTATCTCCACTTTAGCTAAACACCTGCCAATGGAACTTTCGCTGGGAGTCGGTAACTATCATACAGGTATTAATAACCTAGCTAATAGCTTACAGGAAGCTTTACAATCTATTGATTTGGGAAAACGATTGAACCCAGGAAAGGAAATTTACAGCTACAAAGAAATAATAACATTTAAAATTTTGCAGTATGCTCCAAAAAATATGCTCATGGATATTGTTATAAGTAATTTAGCACCGCTGAAGGACCATGACGATGAAACCCAGTCTGACCTTATCAAAACCTTGGAGGCATATTTGCAATGCAATCTTCGACCTGCTGAAACGGCCAGAAAAATGGGGGTACATCGAAACACTATCCATTTTCGAATAAAAAGCATAAAAAAACTATTGGGAATGGACTTAAGCAATGATGATCTGTTCACTTTAAAACTTGCCCTATATGCCAAACGTCTACTGGATGACCGATAAGAAATAGTCCATACCATATGAAAAACTGCCAGAGAAGCCTAATTCCCTGGCAGTTTTTTCTAAGTTCAGTAACACTTGATCCCCGATTCCTTCAAATCCTGCTTCCTTTACCTAGTCATGTGATAATAACTTCGCGGCTTTTATACTAAACTGCAATTTAAAAGCAATATCCCTCGATTTTAAATCAACTCCCAATAATTCCTCAATTCTAGACAAACGGAACTTTACAGTATTTCGATGAACAAACAAAGCGCGTGCCGCATCTTCTATTCTCCCTCTTGAAAATAGATATGTTTCCAGCGTTTTTAACAACTCCCCCTCATTTTCCCTATCATATACAATAATCGGTTGAATCATGGATAGCACGTATTGAGTTATTGCATCCTTAGGGATTTGATTTATTAAATCTTCAACTTCAATGCTTGCGTAATCATTGATGTTAGTCGGGTTGACCCTCGAGCCAAGTTGAATAGCCTTTTTAGCTTCAATATACCCTTCTTTCATATTGTAGATTTCTTTTTTCACCTTGCTTAACCCCATGGATGGTGAAGTGCCAGGATTATCTTCGGATATAAGACCTTCTAAAACGCCGGCAATTCTTTGAGCCTGCAGAAGTAGGTGTTCATCAGTCACCATTCCTTTTCCTTGTAGGATAATCAATTGACCATCGAAGTCGATATTCCAATACATAAAATCTTTTTTTTCCGTTTGGTTTAATTTCTCCAACATTCTACCAATTGGAAAGAATGAATCCCCTTCTTCTTTCGTTTCATTTATTAAGAGCAGAATATATGGCTTATCGGGATTAAAGCCAAATTCCTGTAATTGGGGGATAAAAGATGAACTCCTATTTTCCCCATTCAAAAGAGAATGAAAAACTTCAAAACTTCCTTTTCCATTGTTTTTCACTTTTTCCTTATTAACAAGTTCATATGTAAAGCTGAATAATAAGTCGGATAAAGGCATTTCATAAGGAATCTCCAGTAATGGAAAATTGTGCTTATTCGCTTCTTCTACCATTCCAGGAGGGATCGTAGAAAGAAACCTCTTAATCTTGATAGCTAATCCAGCACTTCCTCTTTTCGACAATTCCCTAACAAGATTGATTTGAGCATTCAGGTCATCTTTAAACACATAACCAGTTGTCAGTAGGAGTTCCCCTCGTTTAATCCATGATATATCCGGATGATCCATTATACTTACTGAATTAATTACCCGAGCTAACCCTTGATTTCCTCCAATAACTTCCACTTGGTTTAGGGCAGGAAGCTTCAAAGCTTTTTCGATCGTTAAATACATATTTCTCCCCCTATTCTTCTTAATTATAAACAGAATGCACTTGAAAGAATATTCATATTTTTCCAAAAAATAGTCTTGATTTAGCATTATGGCGGTGATAATATAAAAACAGATTAATTTTGTAAATGCAGTTTCTTAATAAGCAACAACAAAACCGACCATAGGGAAGCGTTTACAAAATCACAAGGAGGCGATTTCATTAAATTCACATAATTAGAAGGCTCTTACTAATTAAAAGGGGGCAATCATGGAAAATTTGAGCAAAGTAAACACGCTATTGTTAGGTTTACAGCATGTTTGTGTAATGTATGGAGGAGCGGTGGCTGTGCCACTAATCGTCGGTCCTGCAATCGGCTTGACACAAGAACAGATCATATACCTGATCTCGTTTGATTTACTCGCATGTGGGATAGTCACCTTGCTTCAAGTTATTGGCGGTAAAGGATTTGGTATAAGGTTACCTGCCTTGATGGCTGTTTCTTTTATCGTGGTTGAGCCAGTAATAGCTATAGGAACAGTCCATGGTATAACCGGGGTTTTAGGCGCAGTTATGGTATCTGGAATAATTGTTGCTATTTTATCAGGAGTAATTGGTAAATTAATACCCTTTTTCCCACCAATTGTTGCAGGGTCCGTCATTTTAATTATAGGCGTATCATTAATGCCGGTTGCCATGAAAAATGCAGCGGGTGGAAGCGGTTCCCCCACCTTTGGAGATCCTATGAATCTAATGCTAGCTTGTTTTACACTACTGTGTTTCCTTCTGTTGAATACACTTACTAAAGGTTTCTTGAAAGCGGTTTCAGTTCTTTTCGCCATGGTTCTTGGTACTATATTGGCTGGTTTCTTAGGTATGGTCGATACCTCTGGCTTTACAGAGGCCAGCTGGTTTACAATGGTGACTCCTTTCTATTTTGGGGTACCCACCTTCGACTTTTCATCTATTATCACTATGACAATCATATCTTTGATCATTGCTGTTGAAAGCATAGGCGTCTTTTTGACTCTCGGGGAAGTATGCGGGAAGGAAATAACCGAAAAAGATGTGGAAAAGGGGCTCCGGGCAGAAGGAATTGGGAGCTTCATAAGTGGTATCTTCAACTCTTTTAACCATTCTACCTTCTCACAAAATGTTGGCTTGGTCCTGCTGACAAAGGTAACTCAGCGCTCGGTAGTAGTCACGGCAGGTTGTATTCTAATCATTCTAGCTTTTGTGCCTAAGGTTGCCGGTCTTACGACGATGATCCCTTTACCCGTTCTGGGTGGGGCTATGATACCAATGTTTGGAATGCTTCTATCTGCAGCATTGGGGATGGTAGCCAAAGCTGATTTGAGCAAACCTTCCAATCAATTGACGATTGCACTTGGAATAGGAGTCGGTCTAGCAATCAAGGGGGTCCCTGAAGCATTCGATAAATTCCCTGAAACAGTCCAATTAATATGTGGAAATGGAGTAGTAATGGGTACAATAACTCTAGTTGTGTTAAATGCCCTCCTGAATGGAAAATCAAATCCATCGATTACACACCATCATTCCATACCCGATATTCAACCAAGTATAAGCCAGAATATTAATATACACCCTTAGAAAGTAGCGGACAAGGCAAGTCTCTAAGGGTGTATAGTTGGCTAAATTCTCCAACAGTTTTAATTATAACCTTATTCAGATAATTTTCAAACAAATAATGCAAGCACCTTGTAACAGCCTATTTAATAGGTAAGCACGGTGCTTTTTTTTACTCAATTTTAGGGTAAAGCCTGATGGCTTTTCGACTTGTTTCATTTGAAAAACTTCTCGAGAAAAATGTGGAAAACGACCTTTTTTTGAGTCTATATTCAAGGGGTCCCTTAAATTGTCATTTTTTTATAAAGGCTGATTTCGTAAGATTGCTTTTCAGGAGGAGTGTCATTGACAAATTTGTTGCATAAAGTTGAAACTTGGGGTGGATCTGGAGAGCTTTAAGGTTAACTTGCTTAGCAAATAGGGGGAGTAGGGGCGGGTCCTGCAAATGTATCCTCGCCAATCATTTCGTTTTTCGTATCCTTTAGAAATTGTTCACATAAATGTGATCCCTGCAGCACCAGTGACAAGTCTGTTTAAGTAAAAGCAACTCCAGTATAGTGTAATCCATGTTCATATAACTCTTGATTGGTCTAAACAGTCATTTTTTCCAAACTTCAAGTATATCAGATCCTACTCGATCCCATTTATATAAAGTAAGGGCAAGTTCCCTGCCTCGTTCGCCCATTTTTTCCATTAGTGATCTGTTTGATAGAATTTCTGTAATCTTATCTGTAAAACATCCGGGATCTTCTGGATTCTCTACTACAAGCCCATTTTCTCTTATACGAATGACCTCTGGGTTTCCGCCTCTTGCCGTTGTTACGATTGGAAGCCCTGCACCCATCGCTTCATAATGGACGCGTGCAAGCGGTTCTTGCCATATTGATGTACACACGAATAAATCAGCGGCAGCAAACCAATTTTGTATTTCACTAGGCGAAACAAAACCAGTTGAAACAACTGGGATAGGCAGCTTTTTTGCCAATGCTCTTACATAAGCTACATAATCAGTTACATCATTTTGGCTGAACCATTTGCTTCCGACAATCACTAAAGCTAAATTCTTAAATTTACTTGAAAGCTCAGGTAATGCCCGGATTAGCCTATCGACGCCTTTATTATTGGATAGTCTTCCTGCAAATAATATGACCGTTTTGTTTTCAAGACCATTTGCTTTACGTAATTCATTACGAATTCCTTGCATTTTCGAGTGACTGCCGGGTAGAAATCGATTGGTGTCTACACCAGAATAGATTGTGCGAATCTTTGATGAAGCTTGTGGATATAAGTCTTTGATGACATTGCCTATATAATCACTGACAGTTACAATATTGGTAACTTCTTCAATGGCCGCTTTTGCTTCTTCCGGATTGATTTTCTCTGGATTAAACATATCATTATGCATACTGAGGATAATTTTTGAATTAGGTGCCGCTTTTCGGACAGGAAGGACTAGTCGAGGTCGATTGAATATATGAATTAGATCGAAATGATTTGCTTGAAGATAGCTAATAACCTCTTCTCGATATACTTCGAATATTTTTCCTGGTACACGTACATAACGGTTTCCATCAATCGTTTCTTGATCAGGGAGTGATGGGTCATTAATTCCCAAAACCGTAATATCATGGACTTTACTTAAATATGGCAGGGTGCCTGATATATAGGTTTGGATGGCACCACCTAGTACTGGAGGAACCGGAAGCTTTTCGGTACAAATCATTAAAATTTTCATGTTTGTTCTATTCCCTTCCAATCATCTTTAATTTCTTCTAAAACTGGCCATTTTGTCTGATCGGTATCAACAATTGTTTGAATCATGGCTGTTGTTTGATCATTTAGAAATAATTCAGGTTCATATACTACTTCTTTAACATTCTTGTAAAATTCATTTGGACCAGATAAATCGATCATTAAGATATCATATAGTTGCGATGAAATTGGATTTGCCTCGTGATAGGACTTGATCATTTCTCTTACCCAAGTTACATCCCATCTATATAAATCTGCCATTGTGCCGGTAATCAGTTTTCTCAAATCGCGAATGGGAAGGTCATAAGCAACACCGTCAAGGTCAATAATCCACATTCCATTAGCTCCCATTTGACCATTTGACCAGCCATAATCTTGATGCACTAATCCCCAATATTCATTTCCTTGTTGTGCTAACTCTAAATAGCTTGATTCATTTAATTTTTCCAAGCTTCTTTTTGCTTGTTCTTCAAATTGATCTAAAACATTCAGCAAGTGGGGGCTTGCAGGCATTTCTTCATATGCATTAGCAATGTTTCGAAACCAATCCATTTTGTTAATGACTTTTTCATAAGTCGCTGGCCATTTATATAATCTGGATGCAACTTCAGCTTGTTGAGGCGGAACATACCCTTTGCTTAAAAGGTGGAATTCGCCGAGAGCATTACAAAGGTGTTTGGCTCCTTCCAAATCTTTTGTTACAGGTGCCAATGATTCGATCCACTCAGCGACGAACCATAACTTCCCTCCAGCCTCAACATAATCATTTCCATCTTTCGTTTTCACGATGGGCGGTACTCTTGCTTCCTTAACATTGACTAAATATTCTTGAGCCCCCAAGCTAAACATACTTCTTGTAGGTCTTCTGTGTAAAAGCTTTAAACTCTTTGGCCCTGAACTTGTTTCCATTTTCCATATAGAGCCGCCTTTATCTGGTTTTGTTGTAACAACATGCATGTTCTGAACGGAGAAATCGTAATGTTCAAGAACTTCCAATGCCATTTTTTCAATATATTCAGGAACAAAAAACTCATGAGTAAGTTCATCTTCTTCCCAAGGCACAATTATTGCTTTCTCCATGAAAACCCCTCCTGTAATATATATAAAAGTATTTTCCGCCAAAATAAGGGTAAGGTCACGACAGATTCATTATGTTCCAATCTGGTTGTATCCATATACAAGCATAGTTTTATACTCTAATGTTGAATACTGTTCTTTATTAAATATCCGTGATTAGTCAAACACCGCTGGAGCAGTCATACTTTTTATTAAACTATGTGGGAAAAAAACTTTTGTATCAGACAATTCACCCAAATTGTTAGGTAATTGGGTTCTAGTGCAGTTATGACACGTTAGGATCATCAAATGGAATATAAGCTACTCTAAATCATTCATCGATGAATTCACTCTCGCCATGGACAATTCAATTGAATATATAAAAGCATGTTTTGACCAAACTTTTAAAACATGCTTTACCTTTTTTATCATGGCTGTTTTCGCATTCTTTGTTCCTATTTACCAAGTAAAGCGGTGTGGTTGATTTCCCCCTCAGATGCTTGCTTTCGCGGGGCGGGCGGTGCTCCCACTTTACGAAAAGAGCCTTCATCATCGAAGGGGAATCACCCAAACTACGGCATTTTGTATGATAAGCAATTACTAGCAAAAAAAGCCATTTCCTATACGTTAGGAAATGACTTTTTTATTTCGCCTATTGTGCTAAAGCATCTGTTAGTTCAAATTTCATTTTTTACTTCCCCGGGACCAGATAACCACTGGAATCAATAATAAAGATAATAACCCTCCAATAAATGATAATGTTGTATAACTTGAACCAGCCACAATCATTCCGGATAAGGCTCCGCCAGAAGCCCCTGATAAGGCAATTAAAACATCCACTTTACCTTGAGTTTTAGCCCGAGTTGAAGTTTCAGTTGAATCAACAATCAGAGCAGTCCCACTTATTAAACCAAAATTCCAACCTAATCCAAGTAAGGAAAGAGCAATCACTAGGAAAATCATGGAATCACCTGGTGCAATCGCTGATATCAAACCTGCCAAAAGCAAAGTGGCTCCAGAGGCAATAGCCATGGCAGTACGACCAAACTTATCAACAAGGAAACCTGTAACCAGTGACGGGAGATACATGGCACATACATGAAATCCAATAACAAGACCTATATCACCCAAGTCATGTCCATGATGTCCCATATGAACTGGTGTCATTGTCATGATAGCCACCATTACGATTTGAGTAAGGACCATAATTGTCGCACCAACAATAATTCCTCTTTTGTTTGCTATTTGTTCAGTATCAGTCGAATGTTCTAACACCTTTCTTTCTTGGTTGGACGCTTCTATCGTTCTTGCTATCACTAATGGGTCTGGGCGAAGCATGACGAAAAGTACAAGACCTGCCAGGATAAATGCTGCTGCTGATAAAATGAAAGGACCAGCAAGTGATGGAATGCCAATAGATGTAGCAAAGTCCCCCATTACATTCACTAAATTCGGACCTGCAACTGCACCAAATGTTGTAAACACCATTGTAATACTAATAGCAGTAGCTCGCTGTTTATTGTTCGCTAAGTCCGTACCAGCGTAACGAGCTTGTAAATTTGTCGCTGTACCCGCACCATAAATAAGCAGGGAAGCAAATAAAAGGAAAACACTATTTATTATAGCTGCAGTTATGACTCCTATTGCCCCAAGTCCACCTATCATAAAACCGGCTGTTAGACCTGTTCGACGACCGTAACGTTGAGAAAGTCTCCCTACGATTAAAGCAGCCCCTGCAGACCCTAAAGTAAATAAACCCGAAGGAAGTCCAGCAAATGCATCTGTCCCAAGCATTTGTTGTGCAAGAAGTGCCCCCACCGTAATTCCAGCAGCTAACCCAGCACCACCAAAAATTTGAGAAATACTTACAATAATTAATGTGCGTTTGTATAACATTTTTTGTTTTTCTTGAGAATCTGCATAACTCTGGTTCAATTGATATGCTTTATTGGACATTTGTTAATACCTCATTTATCATTCTGTAATTTCCAATCATGTACACCTTCCTCTAGACGAAATGCATGAAAACCTTTGGATCTTAAAAGTTCAACAGCTTCCACTGACATTAAACAGTAACAACCACGACAATAAGCAACCACATCACAATTGGTTGGTAAAGTTGAAAGTTTCTCACTTAACTCTTCAATTGGCATAGAAACTGCACCAGGAATATGAGCTTCTTCATATTCCTCCATAGGTCTTACATCCAACAAAATAACCTCACCTTTATCCATCCGTTCTTTAAGTTCTGAAAGTGAAACCCCATCCATGCCAAGATTGACATTTAAGAACTCCTGCTTAATTTGTTGAACCTGTACAAACTGTTTTTCTGATAATGTATGCAAGGAAGTTAAAAAATCCGAAATGGCTGCATCCGCCAGTTCGTAAATGACGTAGTTCCCTTTCTTCTGAAACTTTACCAATCTAGAATTAGCAAGGGTTTGTAAATGTTGAGATACATTCGCCACAGACATATTAGCAGTTTTAGATAATGTCTCCACCGACTTTGGACCTTGAGATAAAATATCAAGAATTTCCAATCGTTTTGGACTAGAAAGGCTTTTACCTATTCTTGCGAACTCTTGATACAATAAATCTTTTAATTTGCGATCATTAAACATGTAAAATCACCATCTATCTATTCAAGTGTTTTATTGAATACTTGAATATTAAGCAAAGTTATAAGAAAAGTCAAACAATTATTTATGAAATTTCACTCCAACCGTTTGTTAAAAATCCCCCTTTAGCACTTAGGTTCCATAAGAAAAAGCCGCCTTAAAGACAGCTCCAATCATCAGCTAACGCACCTATCCGTTCAACAAAACCGGGTTTTCACCCTGTATTATGTTCATCAAAAATCAGACAAGTGGGAAATCCGTTAGTTCCTTAACGCTTTTCTGACTTTCTTTGCAAAAACTAATGGATCATCAACAGCTTCGATATTAACGTATATCAAATTCGGATCATCAAATAGCCACTCATTGTGTATCGATGAAACTATTATTCCTTGTTTAAGAATCAAAGCAACAAATTTCTCGACTTCACTTTGCAAGAGTGCTACCCTACCTAGGCACAATGCTTGTCCAGTCTTATCTCTTGATTCAAATGAGAAAGAAGAGGTCACCCTAAAACGTTTTCCTAAAATTTTTGCTTTTATATCATTTCGATTTATGGTTGTCACACATTTTCCACCCGCAAATCCTTCTTGGCCGCCGATAATCCTAGCAAACTTTTGACAAATTAATTCATCATTAGATGCCATCTATTCATCCCCTCCCTAATATTAATAGGATATGAATCAATGAATAGATTCGAAACGGATATGCATCTATTTTGAAATGAAAGTCATTTTTTTATTCAAACTATCCTTCTCCTGTTAGCTCCATAAGAAAAGAGCTGATGTCAAAGCTCATTAATGAATTAGCGCAGCCGATGGTTCTTTAAGAATTTTTGTGAGTTGACACAAACTGTGACGCAAATGAGACGGTATGAAAATTAATTATATGAGTTCGATCTGCTTTGTTTCTTATGATGGGATAAACGATAAAGGCCACTAATAAGGCAGTACAGAAAGAAGTAACCAAAAAGAATAATGGTAGGTACTATATTGGTAAAGATATTTATAAAAATAAAACCTAAAATGCCTGCCCCTTTAGTTGAATAAAACTCCTGTAATTATTCCTTATTTTAATTTTAAAAATGGCTTATCGAGGTTCGATAAGCCACTTTTATACATATTGTATTATTTTGATAATGCGATTTTTATATGGGCTAAATGATGCTCTTCGTGCCAAGCTAATTTTGCAACTTTAGTTGCAACTGTTATTATACCGTTTACCTGGTGAGTAAAAGCTCGATCTAATTGCTCTTCAGTTAAACTATGTCCTAAAGATACGATGCGCTCATTTATACCTTCTAACATTTTAATAGAACTTTCTACAGGAAGCTTTGAATCCGGTTGAATAGCCCACTTTTCTTCATCAAAAGCTGGTACTGTTGGATTCTCATCTGTTAAAGCCAGCTTCAAACGTTGATACATGTTCAACTGAGAATCTGCGATGTGATGAACAAGTTGACGAACTGTCCAGCTACCTTCACGATAAGTTCTGCTTAATTCCTCATCACTTAATGAGTCGACAGTTTCTCTTAATCGAATCGTGTAAGTTTCGATTTCCTTTAGCCATTCTTGAATATTTTCCAATGTTACTTTTTCAGGAACTTGTAGTTTCCCAATTGGGTATCTTACATCCATTTTCAATCCCCCTTTTCCTCATTCTTTATTTCATTATAATTCGGTCTTAACGTTTAATTTTATTTAATTATATCACTTCAAAATAGGCGCTTACCCTTGTTCCTGAATAGCGCCCGTTTCTAGAAGATCGAATCTAAAAAGGTAAGAAAAGAAGTATCAATCTTTAGTATTAACATCCTTCATAATCATGGAATTTAATTAAAGCAATTTCTTCAATTTGGCACTACGTGGTGATTTAAATTTACAAGAATTTTTAAGACGTTTTTTTAAAACTCGTTTTATTTGACGGTTTCATACCGCATCAGCATTGAACCACTTGTTTCGTAAAGCTTGGTTTCTATCAACTTCATGTCGTGACGTGTTTCTATGTTGTCGAAGAAACGTTTTCCGCTGCCCAAAATGACCGGATGAATGATGATTCGGAGTTCATCAAGTAAACTAGCATTAATCAAACTTTGAACAAGAGCTGCACTCGCAGGAACAATGATATCTCCCTTGATTTCTCTTTTAAGCTCCCCTACTTTCGACATTACATCATGGTTAAGCAGAGAAATGGTATCATCGTAGTCTCCCCAGTGAATTACCGTAAGCTCATTATTATTAGTTGCTACATACTTTCGAGTTTTATTCATGGCGTCAGCCCAATCTCCCTCTTGGAACGGCCAATATCCTGCAAAGCCTTCATATGTGACCCGCCCCATCAAGAGTGCGTCAGCCTTCTGGAACATGACAAGACCATCATTTGTGGAATCCACGATGCCAGGCATTGCCCAGCTTACCATGTTGTTTTCTTCACCTTTCGGCCCCGTAAAGATACCGTCCAATGTGTTGCTTACGTTTGCAATTATTTTCCCCATATACCTCCCCTATTCTTCTTGAATTTAACGAGTAAAAACATCTTCTGAATTAACTTCGATTTACTTACGAATGATTCCTTCTATTATTCAAGAAAATGACCGCTAATATATCCCATTTATAGCCTACCGTTTCATATATATCATCTTTCGGGGGATATGGTTTAAAGGAATATACTACATCCCAGTCAAACGGTGTTACATCTAATAAATTTATTGTTTCACGGGAATGTCCAATTGATAATACTTCTTCTTTTAATAGCTCTTCGTTTACATCCCATAAATCCTTCTTTAATAGATTTATCCACTTCATTATAACAATTATTCCCAAAACGAACTTACATTCCTTAATGAACTATCCTGCCCCTTTAGTTGCATAAGACTTTTTATTGAGTTGATAAAGACAGTGACATAAAAAAAGACGGTTTTACCGTCTAATAAATTGCACTAGTTTTCTAAATAAAAACAAACCTAATATTACAATAGAGATTATAGGACTAATCCTGGAATACTTAGTCATCTTAATCAAACATAAATGTTTTTTTTCGATAGCTTATTGAAAAGACTAACCCCAACGCTAACATATTACCAATTAATGAGCTTCCTCCATAACTTATAAAAGGTAAAGGTATTCCTGTTATAGGTACTAGGCCTATATTCATTCCGACATTCTCAAAAACATGGAAAAAAATCATAAAAGTAACACCGGTACATATGTAAGATTCAAAACTATTTTTTACTTCTAGAGCTAACTTCACTATGCTCGAAATAAGGAGAAAATAAATTGTTACTACAATACTAGCTCCAAAGAAACCATATTTAGAAGAAATAACGCTAAATATAAAATCCGTATGTGCTTCAGGAACATAAATTCCCTTTTCCGGATAACCGTAAACACCTCCTGCACCAATGGCTAATAATGCTTTGGTTAGATTATAACCTTCACCTGATGCATAAGATTCTGGATCAACCCAAGCATAAATTCTTCCTAATTGATATGTTGCGAATCCCATTGATTGAAGCATTTCAGGGTTAAAAAAGACTAAATATATAAGGATACTAGCAATTAAGGAAATAATAATAAAAATAACACTAATTATTTTCCATGATATTCCTGAAACAATAAAAATCCCTGTAAAAATACATATTAATACTAAAGACGTACCTAAATCTGGTTGTAGCATAATTAAAAGTATAGGAAGAGCTGTGGCAGCTCCCATCTTAATTAATAGTAATAAATCTGTTTTTAAAGTTTTAACTAAATATTTTTCATGATGTTTTTGTACTAAGAAACTCAAACAAATTATTAAGGATATTTTTGTGAATTCAGCTGGTTGTAAAGAACCAATTCCAGGTAATTGAAACCAGCTTTTGGCTCCATTTATTTTACGTGCTATTGACTCAGGTGCCAAAATCAATGCTATTAAAAGAATTATGCTAAATGAGTAAATAAACCAATTCAAGCGACAGATCTGTTCAGAATCTAAATACATAATTCCTGCAATTATTCCGATTCCTACTATATACCAGGTAATTTGTCTAAATAAAAAATTCCCTTCATATTGACCAAAATCTTGAGCATTTAATATAGCTATACAACTTGTTATAAATAGTAAAAGTAAAAGTGTAATTAGGTTGTAATCCAACTTTGAATTTTTCATTATTTCCCCTTGTAAATATTTTCTTATGTTATAATTTAACTTAATTATACTAAAAATGTAATTTTTTTAAAATAAAAGCACTTTTATTGTTCATACATTCTAGGTATACAATTGAATAAAAATAAGCATGGAGGATTGTATGGAGGATAACCAATTAAAAATAAGGCTTAAAATGGTATCTTTTTTTTGTTATACGATTTTATTTTTTCTTTTTATTTGTTCTGTGATTAAATTTTGGTAGTAACATTTCCACATTTAAATATTATTTCACAAAAAGTAATTAATGGTATACAAGTAATTCATTAATAATAATCCTTTAGAAAAGAAATTCTATTAAACTAAACTGTCCTGATAGTTGCATAAAGAAAGAGCTGCCTTAAGGACAGCTCTAATCTTAAGCTAACGCACCCGTTAGTTCATTAAGAATGGGTGCTTATAATTGAATTAGAGTTGCAAAATACACCTCTTTTAAAATTAGTTGTTCTTGCAGGACGTTTATTTTCCCTTTATATCCATAACCAATGTATCGAATAATTTACCATCAATATAAACTAAGAGTGCCCATTTCCCTGCTTTCGGTAGCGTGACATTCGAAGGCAAACTCGCATCTGCTCCATTACCACCACTGACACCAGGCCCAGACCAGGCCCCATCACTTAAAACAGGACTTGTATTTGAAGTATCTTGGTTGTAACCAACGATTGTTAATTCACCTTTATCAATCCCCCAAAAATGCCACAACCACTTTTCCACTTTATTTGGTTTTAATTCTGGTCCTATTATGCCAAGTTTATTTTTGTTTCCAACCATATCACTACCACCTGTATCAAATTCGGTAGCCGTCCTATCCCAATCTATCTTTTCAAAATCTTTTTCCGTTACAAAATTGGGAATATCTTTAGGAAGGCTGAGTTTAGTTGGATTTTGAGGTTCTTGAACCTTGGTTGATGTACAACCACTTACAACAAATAAACATAAAAATAGTGCTACAAAAAGGCTTTTTTTTTCAAAAAGTTTCAGCTCATTTCTCTTTTTCTTTAAATTATACCATTAAATACCATACCAAACATTTAAAATAGTTATATTACGTATGCTTTTTCACTATCCTGCCCCTTTAGTTCCATAAGAAAAGAGCTGTCTTAAAGACAGCTCTGATCTTCAGCTAACGCACCCGTTAGCCATCCATGAATCACAAAAATCAGCTATTCACCACAAAGAATGAAAATGGTTAGGAAGTGTCAATACTGATACTGACCTTAATCCAGTCAACCCTAATCCATAGACTAATTAATTAACGCTCTCCTCTTTTTTTAAAACGATTGAGCAGGGTCTTCTTAAGTATTGTCATTTTTCATTTTTAAAGAAACTTATTTTCATGGTAGTTTAAGTACAATTATTAACAAACTTTGGTTGTAATTCTATAAAAAAAGGAACTGCTTTCACAGTTCCCCTTTTAGATATTTACCCAATGAACAACTAGATCCAGTCTGCACTTTCATCAGCAAACCTTTGTAAGTCATTCATAAAAACACTTGCATGATAACCATCACAAACAGCATGATGAATTTGTAACGAAACAGGTAAGAACCATTCATCTTTTGTTTGTGAATATTTCCCCCCAGTTATAATGGGTAAGAGAAAATCTCCACCATTATTAATATTTAAATTAAATGCTGTAAAAGAACTCCAAGGTATCATAGATATCGGAATATTATTATCTGGTACAGGAGTCTTTGGAAATAAACTACCCGTACCATTGTATTCTTCTACATCTTTTTCATACTGAGAATGAAATTCAGAAAACCTACTTACATTTGGTGACCAGATGCTAGAAAATGTGTATGTCTTCTTATCAAAAATTGTATAAGAAGGCAAAATTTCTGACCAATAACCTAAATTCCCTTCTGGGTTAAAACTGGTTTTAAATTCCCGATGGGAATTAACTATATTTGTAACCATAAAAATAAACGCAGGATATAACTTATAATTCTTCTTCTTTAAGTTCTTCATAAGAACAGTAATATTAATTTCATTCGTTATACTGAATGTTGTTTGTTGTTGTAAATAGTGTTCGAAGTACTCTTTTCGATACCAATTTTCACGATCAATTATATTGAATTTCATATACAACGCCTCCTAATATGTTTTATTTGATTTAGGAGGCTATTTCCTCTGCTTTTTTCATGACAATCATCCTTTTGCAAACTCATTTATACCACAACATTATCAAGTATTCCTAGACTAAAATCAACTTACAGATATTACTTTCTTCAACTAACTGCCCCGTTAGCCATCCATGAATCGCAAAAATCGGCGATTCACCACAAAGAATGAAAATGGTTAGGAAGTGTCAATACTGATACTGACCTTAATCCATTCAACCCTAATCTATAGGCTAATTTATTAACGCTCTCCTCTTTTTTTTAAACGATTGAGTAGGGTCTTTTTAAGTATTATCATTTTTCATTTTTAAAGAAACTTATTTTCATGGTAGTTCATTAAGGCTTATTGTAGAGTTGACACAAACTGCTCCCTAGTGAAAAAAATAAAGACTAACCAAATTGATTAGTCCTCATGAAGAAGAAATTAATTGTTTCCAAATTTTTCTTGATAATAACTCCAAGCTGAAATTGCCCCTGCCGTTGTTATTTCACCAACAAATAAAAGTAGTCCGACAACAAGAAAAGCGAAAATTCTTCAAGAATCGCGCCCGATTACAGAGGATTAAAAAGAATAGAGTTCTAATATTTTTTCTAAGGGTAATTTATCCGGATTACACATGTCAACAAAATAGGGTAACTGCCATTTTTGAGTTTTCATCGCTTGATTACTACTCGGACTATCCCAGCTAGGATAAACTCTTATTGCCATTTTGCCCTTTGTTGAAGTAGACCTAAGAATGTTCTGTTTTAAAAGAATTTCTTTTGGGAAAATAAATTGACCAAACTCATTTTCATTTTTAAAGGTAGTTATAACTAATAAATCAGGGGCTTCCTCATATAAGTAGGGTTGATTTTTATTATTTTCGTCTTTTTCCCAAAATGCAACAAACTGCCCTACTTTGGTAGGGGTTATATTCGCAACTCTGAATCGAACTGTTTTAGAAGATAATTGAAATGTACCAGCACCATACTTAGAATTTTGTTTCTCTTCTTGAACTGACTTTACAGTTAAGTGATTCGACTCATAAATCATTTTATTTACATAAGTTAATGCTGTAAAAAAATTATTCATTTCTTCACTCCTAAATTTCAAACAAAATGGCCCAATTATTGAATAAAGATCAAACAGTACTCTTCAACTATCCTGCCCCGATAGTTACATAAAAAAAGAGCCACCAAAGCAACTCTAAGATAAAACCCTTTTTATAATTAACCAATCGTCTTCAGAACATTTTTTATTTGTACGATATTGTTCTGTTCGCCGTCGTTCATCTTATAAACAAAAACGGTATTAATGACATTGTTAAAGCTTAATTTGTAATAGTGAATGTTTGTATAGTTATATAGATCTATAAGCTTAGTATTCAATACTGCAATGGTATTGCTGATTTGCAAAAAATCTTGGATACTGCTGATTGATTTTATTTCCTTTAATTTATATGGTATTTGATTATTCATAAGCCATTCGGTCACAGCTCTTGTATACATACAACCTATACTCAATACGAGCAATGTAATAGGTGTTTCCCAATCAAAATTGATGATATGGTCCTTACTTGAAATGACCTCGAATGTTTCAGTTGCAACGATGTCATAAGTTAAGTCGGGATATTTCTTAATAGGTTCACTAATGAGTGCACAATCTAATTCGGAATTGTGCACTTTTTGGTTTATGGCATTACTGGAATCTACGGCGAAATCCACATCCATTTGAATGTCGTTCTTATTCAAAGTATTCGCGATATCGGCACCATAGATTTTCAAGGTTGTATGTGATGTGCCAAAATCCACTTTAGCGTTAGTTTGAAAGGCACCAATTTTTTGTAAAAATTCTTCGTACTCTTTTAAAATAAGTTGAAGATAGTTTTTATACTGTAATCCTACACTAGTGATTTTCAATCCTTGGGGCGTGCGTTTAAAAACAAGTTTGCCAATTTCCGACTCTATTTTTTTCACTTTAGCCGTAAGGGCGGATTGAGTATAGTTCGTGATTTCTGCAGACTTACTTAAATTTTGACGGTTTAATATTTCAATTTTCAATGCTATTTCTTTGATGTTCATATTGTTGGCACACCCTATAAAAAATTTTTATGAACCCTATCAATTTCCTCCATTTTACGCTTCTGGGCAGGCAGAGTAAACTCTAGTTAGCTTAATAAGTAAGGGAGACTAAATAATGTTAGAAGCTAATAATAAGAATATACCCCACCGAATTCTTATTGAACGATACATCAAACATAGGGGGAGCTTTAATGCATACATATTATAAATGGTTAATCGTATTGGTGGCCACGTTATCCCAAACTGCAGCAACCTTTGTGACATATGGCATGGGACCCATCGCTGCATTTTATCAAATTGAATGGAATTTAACACCGCTTCAAACAGGCTTCATTGTTTCAGCGGTCAATATTGGTCCGATGTTTTCAATGCTGGCATTCGGCTACTTGATGGATAAAAAAGGGGAAAAACACATTATCGGGTGGGGGACCATTTTATTGGGGCTCTCAGCTTTAACGCTAGTTTTTGTTAATGATTATATGGTATTGCTGCTTTTATTATTGTTGGTTGGTATATGGTACGGAAGTGCTCAAACCGGTGGAAGCACGGCCATCGTAAAATGGTTTCCAAACGAACATAGAGGTCTGGCTCTAGGGATAAGACAGACGGGAATACCGCTTGGAGGATCTTTAGCCTCTGCAGTTTTATCCTATACATATTATCATTTCAATTTGTCATCAGTTCATGTAGTACAAGGTATCGTAGCGATAATGGGAGGGCTGCTCTTCCTATTATTATATAAAGAACCAGAAAGAACGAGTGAAACGGGATCAACCTCGGTCGGGTTCAAGGAGAAAATGAGTGTCATCAAAAATAATAAAGAGTTATATCCGATGTATATAGTGGGTGTTGTGATGATGTCATTACAGATGATTATCATTGCGCATTTTATGAGTTATTTGCACAACGAAGGGGGCTATCCATTAACAGCGGCAGGAAAATATTTAAGCGTCGTTTTAATAGGTGGTATGGTTGGACGGGTAGTCATCGCATGGGCGAGTGATCAATTCTTTGAAGGTAAAAGGGAAAGATTATTGCTTATTGTGATGGCTGTTACCGTAATTCTTACAGTGATGCTCCCACTCATCATAACTGTTGAAATGGAAATAGTGATGCTATTATTTTGTTTTCTTTTGGGTTTTGTAGCCATTGGTTGGTATTCCATTTTTATTGCTTGTATCACAGAACAATCGGATTCACGTTTTATAGGTTTAACGGTGAGTTCAGCATTGACATTAAATCAATTATTTATTGTCATAGCACCCTCTTTATTCGGATTAGTCGTTAATCTATTGAACAGTTATCAACAAGCCCTATATTGGGCCGGAATATCTGTAGCTTTAGGAGCGATTAATTTATACAGAGCAAAAATAAAAAAAAGAATGGATCATAGGATCACCGCAAAATTTGATCAAATTAATACAAATAACCTTGATAAATGAATAAATAGAAAGGGCATGTTTTGAAAAAAGATGAATCAACACACATGCCCTTATACTATTTAATGGATTATTCTTTTATAAAAATGATCGATCATTTATTGTGTTCCTTAATCAACTAACACACCCGTTAGCTGTGGAAGAAATATTATTAAAAATCAAAGTTGGAACTATCTGGCATCTCTTCTAGTGTATTTACTTCTGTTGCAAATTGAAATAATTCAGGGTGATCTGCCATGTCTTGCATCGCCTTTTCTCTTTGTTTTTTTGCTGTTTCAATGTCATCTTCAACTAATGTGACACTTCCAGGTAATAGAATAACTTCTTCATCTTCTGGTACTGGCGCATTTGCTAAATCAGATTGGAAAGAAGAAAGACCAATGAAAGTGATCAATAAGAAGAATAACATAAGGATTTTCTTAAACATAATCTACCTCCTTAGAATATGTATAATTATACCATATATATATTATGGATAGAATTGGATGTGTAATATAATGGTATATTAGTCCTTCTTTCAGTAACCTGCCCCGATAGTTTAATAAAGAAAAGCTGCCTTAAAGACAGCTCTGATCTTCAGCTAAACCAGCTAATAGGATGTCAATATCTTTCTCTAAAAATTTCATTTCCCTTATGATATACTATTTTTGGCCATGCCAAATAACCCTCCAAAACCCTTTTGGAAGGATTTTTCTCTGTTTCACAAAACCGTTAATCAGGCTAAATCTAGGAACGTTTCTTTTCTCTTTAATAGAGCGTAAATCCAATGAAGCAACTTATTCATACAGGCAACGATTGACACTTTGGCCGGTTTTCCTTCTGATTTTTTCTTATCATAGAAAGCTTTAAGCTTTTTGTTCCTTGAACTTCTTATGCCGCAAAGTACGGCAAGATACAGAGAATGACGTAGTCTGCTCGAACCTCTTTTAGTAATACGATTAATGGTTGCCGTAAACTTACCCGAAGAGTGAACACTTGGATCTACTCCAGCGAAGGCAACCAGTTTTTTCGGATGATTAAACCGATCGATTTCACCAATTTCAGAGATAATCGTGGCTGCGATTTTTTCTCCTATACCGGGAATCGATTGGATGATCTTATATTCTTCCAGTTCATTTGCCAGGGCCACTATACGATCTTCCAAATCAGAGAGGTGTCCCTGGTAATGAAAAAGCAACTCAATATACATACGAAGATTGATTACGTGACTTTCATACACGTTTTTTTGGAATGGATTTCGAGATGCGGAGTCCATTATTTTTTTTGCTTTTTCCCATGCCCATTGACCCGATCGGCTAGGACAGAACTCTATAACACTCTCTGCTAGCTTACTTTCCCCGGCTGTTAATACCGCCTCTGAAGTGGGATATTCCTTTAACATCAATAAAGAAACCTTCGAATATAGATCCCCAAAAACCTTCCGGTATTCAGGAAACACTTGATCTAAAATGGTGTGAAACTGAAGTTTAGCTTCCACATACATATTCGTAACGATTTCCTGTTGTCTTGACAAATTCCGAAGGTCTAATAGCTGAATTCCTCTAATTTTATGAGGTTCAAAATCCTCTTTGTAATACAGCACACACAACTGGTACGCATCGATAGCGTCTGTTTGTATAAACCTCACTGAAATTGTGGTACTAATTTAAATAAGGAGAATTAAAATTCTCAACAAATAATCCAGAATCTTCAACCTTTTTACGGGCGTTAGGACAATCCTTATTTGCCCCAATGTACATATAGTAATCGTAACCGAAATGAACAAAAAAATCGTTTTTGTAACTTAACTTACACCAAATAACATTCCTTAAAGTTAACTTTGCTAACTCATTGATTTCTTGAGTAGTTACGCCTTTGCCCACCCACATTTTTGATAAAAAACCAGAAGCATTTTGATTCGCAACCTCGTCAGACCATATCTCTAAAGCATTTAAATAAACCTTATTTAAGCCCATCTATCCATAAAAGTAGTAATTGCGTTTATGTAATTTGATTCTGTTCTCAAATAATCTTCTTCAATTACTACTGTTTCCACCTCTGAAAAACAAGTCCATTCCTTGTCATCAAGATAATAACCACTTTCATCTCTGTTTTTAGGATTATATTTTGTTATCCTCCAAGAAATCAATTGGTTACACACCCACTTTTTTATCTTTATTATAATGGTATTGTATAGATTATAAGACAATTTCTTCTTAAACTAAACTGCTCCTTTAGTCCCATAATCGAGTAGGGGGAAAATAAGTTTATTTTCGCCCCTCTCACAACACCGTACGTACGGTTCGCGTATACGGCGTTTCAATTTATATCACAGTGTGTGCTTTTAGATAATGTTCTAAAGCAGAGGGGATTCCCCTCTGCTTTAGTCTTTTGTTTGAGATTGCTCTTTGGACGACTTTGGATACTCCTATGAATCGGTAACCTTTTCGACAGTAGGTTAATCCTTTCGCTTCTTCCTCCGGAATTCCTAGTTGAATA
>NZ_JANZMJ010000040.1:0-48191 GCF_025175645.1 Peribacillus aracenensis | reverse complement strand
ACGATGATACAGAAAAACTAGTGGGATTAGCGGGTGAGGTGACTCTTCCTAACTTGGAAGCCATGTCTGAAACCGTATCAGGTGCTGGTATTCTAGGGGAATTTGACAGTGTGAACCCTGGACACTTTGGTTCCCTAACTATTGAAATAGCATTTAGAACCCTTTTTCAAAAGTCATTCACTTTAATGAAGAATAGAGGGAAATCTCTAGTTTTACGTGCAGCACAGCAAAGTTTTGATATATCCAACGGGACCATTAGCCATCGAGGACTAAAAATCACATTAAAATACGCAGCAAAAGGGCTTGAACTAGGAAAACTAGCAGTAGGAGCCGCCACAGAATCCAAAAACACCCTTGAAGTTTTATATATTAAAGTTGAAGAAAACGGAAAGACTTTGCTTGAATTAGACAAGCTTAATTTTATTTATATTTTAGATGGCGAAGATGTTTTGAAAGATATTAAAAAACTAATTTAATCAGGAAGTGGGAATTTAACATGTCAGCAAACGAAAATATTATCGAACTCAAAAAAACATATACCTTTGAAGGGAAGGAATACAAAGAATTGGATTTTTCTCCTTTAGAAGATTTAACAGCTGCGGATTTAATTGAAGCGGATAAAATATTTGGAACCACTGGCCAATTTGCAGTAGTGAATGAGATGACACTCGGATACACCTTGATTGTCGCATCTACAGCTACTCATACACCCATTGAGTTCTTTAACCAATTGGGAGCGTCAGACGCCCTTAAAGTAAAAAATAAGGTGATGGGTTTTTTGAACAACTAGGGGTTATCGAACGAAAAGACCAAAAAATCATAAGAAGTATGACGGGACGAATGCTAAGAAAAATATGCATTCGTCTTTCTTTAACTACGCATACGAATTTAACGCATTTTTTGGAGATGACCCTATATGATTTGTCTGAGTTCATTGAAGATTTACAGGAGGCGAACGAGAAATGAGCAATCAAAAGGTTTATGAGATCGCTTTTAAACTTGGTGCTTCCGTTAATTCTTCCATGAGGACAGCTTTTGCAAATGCCAATAAAAATCTATCAGATACAAACAAAAATACTGACGGAGTGAATAAGAAATCCGGCATGTTGTCTAAGAGCATGAAAGGGTTAGCCACCACAACTCTTGCTGCAGGTGTAGCCGTTGCTGGATTAGCTGTAGGGTTAGGGTCAGCAGTTAAACAATTCGACGAATACAACGGATCAATGAAACAAATACAGGCTTCAACCGGCGCCAGTGTAGCAGAAATGGCTGAAATAAAAGAAGCATCAAAGAATCTCTATAATGCCAATCTCGGTGAAGACTGGAATGACTTAGCACAATCCATATCTGCAGCAAAAAGTGTCACTCAACTATCAGGAAAAGAATTAGAAAAGGCCACTGCAAACGCACTCGTTTACCGTGATGTTTGGGGAGAAGACGTATCCGAATCAATAAAAGCTACTGATACAATGATGCAAAACTTTGGGATATCCAGTACAGAAGCCTATAATTTGATGGCCCAAGGAGCTCAAAAAGGGCTCAATAAATCCGGAGAGCTTCTTGATTCAGCAAATGAATATGCCCCTCAATTCGCGTCTTTAGGCTTCAATGCGAATCAGATGTTTGATGTGTTTAGTGCCGGCTTAAAATCTGGCGCATTTAACCTGGACAAAGTCGGCGATGCCGTTAAAGAATTTAACATACGATCCAAAGATGGGTCAAAGGCAAGTTCGGAAGCATATCAAGCTTTAGGCATGGATGCTGGAAAGATGACAGATATCTTTGCCAGAGGCGGGCCCGAAGCACAAAAGTCATTCAATACAGTGGTACAAGCCATTAGTAAAGTAAAGGATCCTGCTGAAAAGAATGCTATTGCAGTAGGATTATTCGGAACGCAAGCAGAAGATTTAGAGAAAAATGTTATTGCTGCCATGGGTAATGCACGAAGTCAGTTTGATATGACGAAGGATACCATGGAAGACGTTAAAAACATTAAATATGACACGTTAGGAATGGCATTACAAGGAATCGGTCGGCAAATCCAGACCGGTTTTTTAATTCCTGCGGGTGAGAAACTGCTTCCCGTTATGCAGAATTTCTCGAATTTCATCAAAGATAATATGCCAGGTATCAAAAAATCCTTTTCCGAAACATTCGGTTCACTAGGCAATTTAGTGTCTAAGGCTTTTGACAACATAGGACCAGTCTTTCAATCATTAAAGACAAGTGTGGATCCTATATTATCACAAATAGGAACCATTGCCGTTTCAGCTTTTCAGCAAATCTCTGGTTTTTGGGAAAAAAATGGACCGACAATCACTAGTGCTTTTTCGAACATATTAAAGGTAGGTCAATCCATATTTCAAGGGCTAATGAGTGTTGTTCAGTCTGTTTTGCCTATTATTCAACCTATTCTAACAAATATTGTAGGATTTTTTATGCAAATAATCAGTCAAGTCTCCACTTTTTGGAATGAAAATGGTGCGCTGATTCTAGCTGCAGTCCAAAACGTTTTTGGCGGGATTGTAGCAATAATAAAATTCCTTTCCCCGGCCATTTTATTCATCATAAACATGATTTGGGGCAATGTGAAGGGCGTCATTCAAGGTGCGCTATCCATCATAATGGGTCTAGTAAAGGTATTCGCAGGTCTATTTACCGGAGATTTTTCGAAAATGTGGGAAGGAATTAAGCAGCTTTTTACCGGTTCCATTCAATTTATTTGGAATTTAGTAAACCTCTTATTCTTTGGGAAAATTCTAGGTGGAATCAAAGCACTCGCTTCAGGCGCCATTGGGAAAGTGGCAGGAATGTGGACGTCCATTAAGGGCTTATTTAGTGGCGGTGTCAGCGCGGTATGGAAAAACGTTTCAGGGTTAGCTCCTAAAATTCAATCTGGATTTTCGGCAGCCAAAACTGCAGCGGTCGACCTTGCCAAAAGTATGTGGTCAGGGGTTAGGACTCAGTTTAATAAAATTGTAGATGGCGCGAAGGCTCTTCCAGGCAAAATCGGATCTGGTATTAAAAGCATGACAAACGCGGCTTTAGATGGAACCATTTCTATGGGAAATAAACTTATTAAGAGTATTGGGAAAGTCGTTAACGGCGTTATTGACGGACTCAATTTCATTATGGGCAAAAAAGGTCTTAGTCTTGGGATTTCCATTGATAATTGGGGCGTTCCTCAATATGCCAATGGGACATCAGGACATCCTGGTGGATTAGCGATTTTAGGCGATGGCGGAGGTCCGGAGTTGTTCCGAACTCCATCCGGTTATACCGGTATAAGTCCAGGTACAGATACTCTTATGAATTTACCTAAAGGTACTCATGTTATCCCAGCAAAAGAAACTAGACAAGCTTTAAATAATATACCTGCCTATAATAGCGGAAACGTTACTAATGCTTTACAAACCGCATCTAAATGGGTCGGAAATGGTGCCAAATCAATTGCAGATAAAACAAAAGCTGGGGCAAAAAAAGTAAAAGACACCGCCTTCGATATTTATGGATATATATCGGAGCCTGGCAAGTTAATGAATAAATTGCTTGAAAAATATAATGTGACTGCTCCTTCTTTTTCCGGGTCCTTCGGTGACATTGCAACAGGTTCATTTAAGGTGATAAAAGAAAATGCCAAAAAATTCTTAAAAGATAAACTGGCGGACTTCGGCGGGGGTGGGAATTGGTCAGGCGGTACCGCAGCGCCCTCACAAGTAAAATCATGGGTAACGCAAGCATTAAATATGACAGGTACTCCTTTATCGTGGTTACCCCCTATGCTTGTCAAAGCACAAAAAGAGTCTGGTTATAATCCACGGGCTATAAATTTGTGGGATATCAATGCAAAAAGGGGAATTCCGAGTAAAGGATTATTTCAAACGATTGATCCAACTTTTAACGCCTACAAAATGGCTGGAATGAATGACATTTACAACCCAATCCATAATGCCGTTGCAGCCATCAGATACATTAAGAGTCGTTATGGAACAGTCTTTAACACACCAGGCATTAAAAGCATGGCCAGAGGCGGTGCTTACAAAGGGTATTACAAGGGCGGCCAAGTAAATAGTTCACAATGGGCTATGGTTGGTGAGCAAGGTCCAGAATTAATGAAGTTAAATGGTGGTTCACGAATATTCAACAATAAGAAAAGTAATTCGATGCTTTCAAGTTTGCTGTCTTTTGGTACATCTAAAGATCAGCAAGAACAACCATCTTCTAAAGGAAAGAGCAAAGAAACAAGTGATCAGTTCATTTTTGCGCCTGTCCTTCATATCGGTGATCGGGCGGACAGGGCTGATATTGAAGAGATGGTCAAAAGTGCTTTAGGTGATCAGTACGAGCAATTTAAAACATTTTTCACACAATATAAGAGGGAGCAAAAGAGACTTTCTTTTGATGTCTAAGGAGGCGATTTTTTGAGAACTTATACAACGGTTTCCGGGGATACCTTTGATAAAATCGCCTTTGAAACGTTGGGAAGCGAGTACCTCTTCCCTTTGATTTTAACTGAGAATCAGCAATATCGGGATGTCTTGCTTTTTTCTGATAATGTGGTTCTGTATATCCCTGATGTTGAAACGGATGACTATGAAAACATTCCGGAATGGATGACAGATGATTTTACTGATGAATCTGGCGGTTCCGAAGATGAAGAAACGGCAGATGTAGCCTTGGAAGGGGTGGATTCTTAATGGATGGCAGAAGGATAACCACTGATATTTTGTATGATAATCAGACAATCATCGTGGATATTGATCCGTTCATTACAGACGTGGCGTTTACAGACAATTTCACTGGACAAGCTGACACCATATCCCTTTCGCTTGGTGATCGTGAACGAAGATGGATGCATAGTTGGATGCCAAAAAAGGGCGCTTCAATTGAAGCGTCCCTTAATATTTCATCTGATTGGGGCAGCTCCAAATCCACAAAACGGAAGCTTGGATATTTTGAAATCGATGATATAAGCATCAGTGGTCCCCCAAATAAACTGACTGTGTCTGGATCTTCGGTTCCTCAATCTAGTTCATTGAAAGGACAACGGAAATCTAGGTCCTGGGAAAAGACGAATTTTAAAAAGGTCGCGGCTGATATTGCCAAGAAAAATAAAATGAAATTGTATTTTAGCTCAGAAGAAAATCCAAGTTTTGACCGGGTTGATCAGGAAAGTGAAACAGACCTAGCCTTTTTAATGAAACTTTGTAATGATGCCGGTTTTGCATTGAAGGTAGCCAATAAAAGTATTTCTATTTTTGATGAAGTGAAGTTCGAAAGGGAGCCAGTAGTGGATAAGATCAAACGAACAGATTATCGTGTAAAGGATTACTCCGGAAATGACACATTGACCAATATTTATAGGTCATGCAAAGTTTCTTATACCTACACGATTACTGTGAAGGACCCGAAAACAAAAAAACAAAAGAAAATCTCAAAGACAATTACCTATACCTTCACTCCATCTAAACCGCCAAAATCTGACCGGGTGTTGGTTGTTAATGAAGAAGTGAAAACCAAAGCAGCAGCTATGAAGCTGGCCAAAAAGAAGCTACGGGCCGAAAATAAGGAGGGCACCACGTTTTCTATTAAACTGGCTGGATTTGCTCTTTATTATGCCGGGCAGACCGTCATGCTGGCTGAATTTGGCGGATTTGACGGGAAGTATATTATCACTTCTGTAACTGGAAAAACGGGCAATAATTCAGAAATCAGTTTAGAGTTGCGAAAATGCTTGGAGGGTTATTGATGATGAATATCACTTTTATAGGTCGAATTTCAACTATAGATTCAGAGAATATGACTGCAAGGGTTCTTCGGGAAGATAAAGAAATAGTAACAGGTGAGTTTTCCATATTAAATAGAGGGGATGATTGGACCCCTGAAGTTGGTGATTCAGTATGTTGTCTTTCTTTGACTGCTTCAACGGGTTGGATTCTAGGCGGTGCATAGGTAGGATGGTGATTGAATGTGGGTAAGATTGGCAGTTTTGCGGGTGTGAGTTTTGAAGTATCCTCCAAAAAAATCCTTACGTTTAATGACTTTTCAAGAAGTGGCAGTGCTCGTTGGTCACTTCACGATGTCGTTAATCGAAAACCGATGCCGGAATTTTTAGGTCCCGGCCAAGATAGCCTAACCTTAAAAATAAAGCTCTCAGCCAGGCTGGGAGTGAGCCCTACAACGGTACTAAATACGTTGCGTACTTTTAAGGATAAAGGGAAATATGGGTCTTTCATTATTGGTACGAAGCCTATTTCATCAAATTATTGGTATATCGAGGATATATCGGAGGATTACACAAATATTGACGGAAAAGGCCGGGTTATATCAATCGAAATTACCTTGAATATTAAAGAATATCCGAAGCCTGTAGTTGTTTCGGTCAAAAAGAAGGCTAAAGCAAAAAAGAAACCAACGGCAGCTTCTAAAAAGAAGGCGTTGGGTGTCATTACTATTAAAGTAGGTATGCTAAACTGCAGGGCTACTCCATCATTAAAAGGAAGAATCGTAAAAGTATTAAGAAAAAATCAGAAATACACGGTTTATGGAATTAAAAAAACAGATATTCCTTGGTATGACCTGGGTGGGGGCAAATGGACATCCGCGGTATCACAATACACAAGGTTGAAGAAAGGGTGAATCGTAGTGTATGATATTACCCCTTTAAAGAGTATCGATTTCGGTGCAACAGGCATGGCAGCGATATTGCAGAATGCCTGTTTTGTGCTGTCTACGGTTTCTGGCACTTGCTTCATGGATCGTTCCTTTGGTTGGGAACCTCCCGTGGATGAAACAAGCGAATCTGCCAAGTCCATTCTTTCAGCTGAAATAGTAGAGGTCTTGGAAAGTAACATTCCGGGTCTTACTGTCGAAAGCATCGACTTCGAGGAAAACATTTTAAATGGTCATATATATCCGAAAGTGAAGGTGGTGATTGAAGATGTCGCCGAGATTTAATTTGCCCGATATCGATTTTGCAGAGGTGGATCCTGAAGAACTCGAAAATGTAGGTATATCAAAATTTGAGGAACTTATGAAGATCACCCTTACTGATTCAGACCCAAGACGAAAATGGATCCAGGCAGTGGCCTATATAGGCACCATATTAGCCAATAATATCGATTATACCGGTAAACAAAATCTGCTTGCTTATGCATCGGATAATTATTTGGAGCATATCGGAGCCGGAAAAAATGTATCACGATTGCAGCCGATAGCAGCTGAAACAACTGTCCGATTTGAAGTATCGGCTCCAGAGACTTTTACCATTCCTCAAGGGGTTCGCCTTTCCGTGAATGATCTATTATTTGCTTCAGCAGAAGAAAGAGTCGTCAACCCAACAGAGATCACCGCGGATTTAAGATTTGTATGTGAAACACCAGGTACAGATGGAAATGGCTTTTTGCCAGGACAGATTACCAATATAGTGGATCCTGATTTGGTGCCATGGGTGTCAAAGGCGTATAACACTACAAAGTCAGAGGGCGGAGTGAATTGGGAAGAAGATGACCCTTTCGCTGAGAGAATCCGGACTTCAAATGAAAGATATTCAACAACTGGGCCAGAACAAGCCTATGTCTATTTTGCCAAAACAGCTAATCAAAAGATCATAGATGTTAAGGTTTTTTCTCCTTCTCCAGGTGTAGTAGAAATTGTGCCTTTATTAGTTGATGGGGAAATTCCTTCAGAGGCTATTCTGCAGCAAGTAAAGGATATTTGTTCAGATAAGACTGTCAGACCCTTGACCGATTATGTCCAAGTTTCTGCCCCGGGAATTTTCAATTATGACATGGAAATAAGTTATTTTTTGCCTAATTCAAGTTTAGCTGAATCCTCAAAAAAACTGATAGAGTCAGCTTTTAATGAGTACCTTGTATGGCAGCGATCAAAGTTAGGGCGTGGAATAGACCCCAGTGAGTTATATGCCAGGTTACAAAATGCAGGTGCCAAGCGCATAAGTGTGACACCTAGTAATTATGTAGCGTTGAACATTAATCAGGTCGCCAGAGAAGGCTTAGTGAGTTTGACATTTGGGGGATTTACGGATGATTAATTTGGAAAATTTCTCATTGTCTCAAATGCTCAGAGGCAGTCTAGTTCATACAGAAGAGGAAAAAGCATTAGCTGAAGCAGCCACAGCCATTTTAAGAGAAGTGATTCAAAAATCAAAAATATTGGATCCTAACCATGAGATACCGGATTCTCTTTTGGACTTGATTGCATGGGAGGAACATGTGGATTTTTATGATTCCACATTGACAAGCTCACAAAAAAGAGAACTCATCAAACGATCTGATTTTTTTCATCGACACAAGGGGACCTCGGCAGGAGTGGAAGAATTAATCACCCTCATTTTTGGGGAGGGGAAAGTCGTTGAGTGGTTCGAATATGGTGGTGAGCCTTATCATTTCAAGGTTATAACAAATAATCCATCCGTTACGGTAGAAAAAGCCCTGCAATTCGCTGAAGCTGTCAATTCGGTGAAAAATTTACGTTCCAAACTAGAAAAGGTAGAAATAACAGCATCAGAAAAATTACAAATCTTCTTTGCAGGCGGTGTTCATACCGGGGACAAAATAACGATAAAACAGGTGATATAAATGAGCTCTTTTGGAGGAGTATTTTTAACTAATAATGGGACGGTATTGCAAACAAAAGCACAGTCCGGGAAACTACTAAAATTTACTAGGATAGCCCTAGGAGATGGAGAAAAGGGACCAACTAACCCAAGTGATCAATCAAAACTCATTCATGAAGTGAAAACGCTAGAATTACTTAAATTGAAAACTTTACCTGAAGGCCAAATAGTCGTTGGTGGAGTTCTCAATAATAAGGATCTTATAACTGGATTCTATTGGAGAGAAATTGGTTTGTTCGCTGAGGATCCTGATACAAAAACAGAAATACTTTATAGCTATGGCTATGCAAAGAACGGAAACGCAGAGTATATTCCTGCCGGAGGCGGTGCGGATGTCATTGAAAAAGCGATTGATGTTTTCACAATCATCGGGAACGCTTCTAACGTATCTGCCCAAATCAATCAAAGCAACGTCTATGAAACGCCAGATGGTACTATGGAAAAAATCGAGATACACAATAATAAAACCGCAGGCGTCCATGGAGCTACAAGCGCGGCCACAGCCAATCGATTAATGACCAGGGATTCTGCCGGCCGGGCAAAGGTGGCTCCTCCTTCAGCTGATGATGATATTGCCATATTAAGCACCATTAAGAATGCTATTACAAATTTAATTAACGGAAGTCCCTCCGGTCTGGATACTTTACAAAAATTGTCCCAGGCGTTAGGTAATGATCCTAATTTTTCCACTAATATTACCAATTTGATTGAGACCAAAGAAACTCCAGATGGGGCAAAAGCTAAGGCGGATAAAGCAGAAACTAACGCAAAAAACGCATCAGCACCGATTGCGCACGTTGAGGCGGGCGGAAATGCTCATGCCGCAGTAACAACCACTTCAAACGGGTTTATGGTTGCTTCCGATAAAACAAAACTTGATGGAGTCGCAACAGGTGCAAATAATTATGTGCATCCAGCAACACATTCACCTAGCATCATTACGCAAGATGAAAATAACAGATTTGTCACGGACGTAGATAAAACCAACTGGAACGGGAAAGAAACTCCCACAGGAGCTCAATCAAAAGCAAGTGCTGCAGAGTCCAATGCAATTAATTTTGCAAAAGGATTTGGTATTGGAGATATTTCAAAAGATATATCCGGCACAGATTTAAACGTTCTGGATCTTACCGGATTTTACAAAGGAAACAATTTAACTAACAGCCCTAAAGGAAATGTATCGGATTATTTTTTCGTAATAAACCAAATGCATAGCACGACTAATAAGGTTCAAATAGCCTTCCATTACGGTACGGGATCACCGAATATCCCTACTATATATATTCGGAATTTTAGGGGAGGTACATGGTATGCATGGGAAGCTATCGAAACCGTTTCTGGTTCCCAGTCAAAGGCTAACGCCACACAAGTAGCGAAACTTACTCAGGATAACGGTTATTCAATTGTTATTCCAGATGGAACAGATATAAAAACCATAAATATGTCAGGTTTTTATATTGGGTACAATATGGCTAATATGCCAAGTAGTAAATATTACAGGATTCTAATAAACGCAAATTCACAAACGTCCCGTTTTTTAATAGCGATAGATTCAGCTAATCTTGCTTATTTTGCCACAATGAATGCGGGTGTTTGGAGTGATTGGGTTCAAATAGAAACCCCAGATGGGGCAAAAGCTAAAGCGGATAAAGCAGAAACTAATGCAAAAAACGCATCAGCACCGATTGCGCACGTTGGGGCGGGCGGAAATGCTCATGCTACAGTTACAACCACTTTAAATGGCTTTATGATATCGACAGACAAAGCTAAGCTTGATGGAGTTGCTACAGGGGCAAATAATTATGTGCATCCAGCAACACACCCGCCTAGCATCATTGCGCAAGATGCAAATAACAGATTTGTCACGGACGTAGATAAAACCAACTGGAACGGGAAAGAAACTACCACAGGAGCTCAGACGAAAGTAGATGCTTCTTTCAAAAGATACAAAGTGGCTAATAATACAGATATAAAAACTTTACCTGCAGGAAGATATTATGGTTCGCTTTTATTAAATGGTCCACTAGATATCTCCGACTCTTCATGGTTATCAGTAGATGTTTTTGAAGCCAGCGAACATTCCATGAAACAATTTCTAGCGATAAGAAACTTAGATAATAAACGTTGGATTTCAACTATTCACACAGATGGAGTGTTAAGAAATTGGGAGGAAATCATAACAGATAATACCCAAAATATCGGTACCGGATGGAAAACACCCACTTTATTAAATGGATATGTTAAAGGGAACGCAGATGAACCTTTGAGATATAAGAAAATAGGGAACATGCTGCACTTACAAATTACTGCTTACGGAACAGCGAACGGCACGACAAATCCAATTTTTAATTTGCCAGCCGAATATAGACCTGAGTACGATCTTTTTCCTCCTGTTTCCATGATTGGTAACTATAATACAGCGCGAGGTTTTATAGGAAAGAACGGCAATGTTTCAATATCAACAAAATCAGAAGTTATTAGCGGAATGACGGGTGTCATGTTCCATATTGTAGTGCCGTTAATGTGAGGGGGGATGAAAAATGGAATCAAAGATTGCTCATGTGTGGGATGAAAATTGTTTTTATAAAGAAGCTGTGGAAATTTTCCCGGATGAATCAGGACAATATATATTGCCTAAAAATGGAACATTCGAACCCCTTCCTATACCTAACTATAAACCTAAATTTGTTGAAGGGAAATGGATTGAAACAATTAGCAAACCAAAACCAGAACCAGAATATGTCTCTGAGACCTTGGAAATTAAGCTAGCCCTTGCTGAAATTGCAGAAGCAATGGAACTGGAAAAAACAGCTACTCAATTAGCTATTGCAGAGTTAGCTGAAACAATCACAGGGGGTGCTTGAAATGGCAAAACTTTATTACGATTTAATTAACAAAGGATTGCGTGCAATTGAGGATGTTCCGATACGTTGGCGAGAAGATTCCCAGGCCCTACTGGATGCGGACCAAGTAACTGTATAGTTTAGGAGTATCCAGAAGTACTATCATGAGATGGGATACAATAAAATGGTGTATCATATTTCTTTTTATGTTAAATTTATCTTATGAAAAAATTACTAATTTTTATAACGATTCTATTAACCGGATGTACCTCAGAAGTTGCTAATACCCAAGATGATTTATTAATCATTGCGCATCGAGGGGATTCATCAGAGGCACCAGAGCACACTATGCCAGCTTATGAGAAGGCTATAGAATCAGGAGCCGATTACATTGAAATTGATTTGAGGATGACTAAAGACGGTCAGTTAGTTGCTATGCATGACGAAACAGTTGATCGCACCACAAACGGAAAAGGAAAAGTATCTGATTACACTTTAAAACAGTTAAAGGATCTTGATGCAGGTATTTGGTTTAGTGATGAATACAAAGGAGAAAAAATCCTTTCGTTAGAAGAGATTGTGGATAAATTCGGAAGTGGTACACAGTATTATATTGAAACAAGAATCGTCGATATTCAAACTGGAATGGAAGAAAAACTTCTTGATATCCTTTCAAAACGGAAACTTCTTGAAAATGTAGTCATTCAGTCTTTTTCCCCAGAAAGTTTGAAACGAATGCATAAATTAAATAAGGATATACCTCTTATCCAATTATGCCAGAATGCAGATGTTCCTTATTTGAAGGAAAATGAAATCAACCAATATGCTAATGGCATTGGGCTAAATGGCAAATTAGTAGATGAAGATTTTGTAAAAAAAATGCATGTTGCTAATTTAGAGGTGCATACTTTTTTTAATAAAGAAAATGAGAAAAAGATAATTAAAGATGTGGTTTCTTATGGAGTAGACGGGGTCTTAACTGATTACCTAGTCAATGCCAAAAGATACCGATAACAAGAAGTCGTCCAAAAGGGCGGCTTTTTCTTATATTTAAACACCCAGACATACAGACCAGAGAGAATTTTATGTTAAAGGGGGTCATGGACATTGGAGGAGATGGACATGCCACAACGATTAGAGAACCATGAGCAACGAATATCGAAGTTGGAAACCAATTATGGTGAGGTTATCGATAAGATTAATAGCATGGAAAAGGGGCAATTAGAAATTCAAAACGTGGTCCTTAAATCTTCTGGTGATCAAAAAGATTTATTAAATAAATTAATCGAACACAGCCTAGGAATTACCGTTAAACAAGAAGAGACTAAAGGTGAGGTTTCTAAACTAAAAATAAGTTCACGTAAGGAAATCGTTTTAGGAATACTTGGTGGTGGGGGAATTGCTGGTATCCTCACTGCCATAATTGCATTCTTTACAAAGTCATTCGGAGGTTGATCATATGGATAACGAAGTCATGCAACAAGTATTAATATTTACAACTCTTTTAATACCAATCGTCACAGCGGTAGTCCAAGTCGTTAAAAGTACCATTACTTTGCCAAACAATGCTCTACCAATAGTAAGTTTGGTCGTTGGACTTGGAATAGGTTCTGTTGCTTTTCCGTTCACAGATATGGATATTGTTTTAAGGCTATGGGCTGGAGCATTCGCAGGTCTGGGTGGTACTGGTCTTTATGAAGTATTCAATAACCGTAAAGGTACTACAAAATAAGCTGCCCATCCGGGTGGCTTTTCTTTTTAAAAAACAAGGAGGATATTATTATGACGACTATAAAAGGGATAGACGTTTCGCATTGGCAGGGTGTAATTAATTGGGATAAAGTCGCAAAAGATGGTGTGAAGTTTGTATTTATTAAAGCAACCGAAGGAACGAGTTATTCCAAGCTTTCCTATTTTAAAGATAATGTTCCGAAAGCTTTGGCAGCAGGGTTAAAAGTCGGAGCCTATCACTATGCTAAGTTTGCTACTGTGGAAGAGGCAAAGGCTGAAGCAGCGTATTTCTTAGGTTCTATTCGTTCTTTTGGATTAAATTACCCTGCCGTTCTTGATCTAGAAGAAAACAAGAGAAGTGCAAGTAAAAAGATACTAACGGACGCTGCTATTGCATTTTTAGAAGCTATTGAAGATGCAGGACACACAGCTATGCTATATACAGGTAAATCCTTTCTTGAAAAACATTTAGATGAATCAAGATTGAAAAAGTATGCTTTGTGGATTGCTCGATACAATAGCACTTTGGGACGCAGTGCAGATATTTGGCAACATTCTGATACAGGAAAAGTAAATGGTATTAGTACAAAGGTGGATTTAAACATAGCCTATAGGGATTTCACATACACAGTAAATCCTATTAACCCACCTGACAACCCTAATACATCAAAACCTACATCCACAACAACTTATACTGTGAAAAAAAACGACACACTTAGCTTGATTGCAAAAAAATATAATACAACCGTAAAAGCTCTTGTTAGTCTTAACGGAATTAAAAACCCAGACAAAATTAATATCGGTCTGAAACTGAAAGTCAATGGATCATCTTCCACTGCAACAACAAATGGTACTAAAAAATATCACACTGTTAAAAGTGGCGATACCGTATCAGCTTTAGTTAAAAAATATGGAAGTTCCACATCTCAAATTAAAACTTGGAATAGTTTAAAAAACATTGATAAAATTTATGTCGATCAAAATTTACGTGTGAAATGAATACAAAATAATTTTACGGTTATATTATCTATAAGCTCTCAATTACCACCATGCTAGTAGCCCTTCTCTTAGTGAGAAGGGCTCAGGCTGTCGACAAAGTCGACAGCTATTTTTTGTATCAAGTTTAGCAACAATATATTGTGTCCTTCTTTCAAGTAGACAACTAAATATGCTGGTTTAAAGATATGAAATCCCCTTTTTCACCAATAACTTCTTTGAAAAAGGGGTTTGTCTACAGTCCGGAGCACCCATTGCATGCTTTTTGTAGCATTTATATGGAAATTCAAGGTATTATTATAGGATACTAGTCATAGATGGGGTGTACGCATGGGTGTGAAAATAGAAATTGCGATTTATAGTGAAACTGGCAAACCGATGAGTAATTTAAAAGCTAATGAACAGGAACTGAATGGGAAGAATTTTACATGCCCATACTGTAGCAAGGGATTAATATTTAGGAAATCGGGAAAAAGAAAATTAGAAAATAGAACAATAGACATATCCCCTTATTTTTATTTAGAAAAGGGGATAGAGCATGGTCCAGGATGTCGGTACAATACATTCGGCCAGATTGAAATTATAGCTAGACAACCCTTGGCGTTAACAGATTTTATGGAAAAGAAGAAAGAAAATCAAATGGCAATAAGATTACAAGTTGTGAAAAAAGCAATGGCGGAGCCGCCAGAAGATGGAGAAGGGGGTACGGCAGACCCAAAAGGAAAAGGGGACGCTCAAAATAAGAAATATAAGAATAGTGGTTCAATGGCTCCATATCTTAGTAGGATGAAAGATATCATGGTACTTCGTTCTAGAATGGAAGAGAATAAAGATATTAAGAAATACTTAAAATTAGAATATGGAAAAAAGACGATCAGCTGGGACAAGTTTTATTTTGGCCCCGAATATAAGGGTTTCCTAGAACTATCAAAGTATTTTAGAAATAAACAGGCACCGAAGCACCCTGTATGTGTTGAGGGAATAATAAAAGAATATAAAAAAGTACAGAAAAAAAGGGGAGGTTATTTTTATTCATTCCTTCTAGAAAAACCTTTTATAGAAGATACGGATACAGAAGGTTATCATCATATTCCAAGTGTAAGTTTAAATATAGATGCTGAACATGAGAGATTAGTTAACTATATGAAAGATAATTATCAAAAGCATGTAAAACAAGTGGTTGCTTATGGAGATCCTTATGCGGAAGTAAAACCCTCAGAGGCACAAAAGATAAAATATCATAATATTTCTATCTGGATTAACCGTACGGCGCAAGTTCATTTGTTTAATGATGTTTTTACTCAGTTATTGGGAGAATAAAAGCGCTACATATTAAAAGAGCACCCTAAGGGGTGCTTCAGATTGTAGACAAAAGGGTTTCGGAACGAGAACATTCCGAAACCCTTTTGATTTTTAATTGGATTGGAAGCAGTTATAGAGAATAGTTGACCTCTCTGAGGTCATTCTAGTTCTGGGCCTCGTCAAGTCCATTTGACCATTGTATGTTAACTAGATTTGTATTAAGTATTCATGGAAACCTAGAAATTTTACCATCTAGATTTTAATTAATTTCAAGCTAACATCTTTGGGATATCGGTATCTAATGTTGTCCCTAACCCAATAAATAAACAATACTAAAGAAAACAATAACATAAATGCTCCAATAAAAAGAACTGTTGGTTTCAAATGTATTTGTGCAATATCCATTTCTATTTGAAAGTTTTTATTACCGATATCTGAAACGTACCCACTAAAAACTGTTCCATAAAAAATGTTATCTTTTCTTTGATATTTATCAGGTTCTTGGTTTAAATTTTCAGGATAAACATATGTCTTACCTTGACTTTCACTTTTTCCTGTAGTCATCCAAATAGCTTTTATAGTAGGATTTTCATTAACTAAATACGGAAGTGTGGAGTGATTTTCGATTTCTTTCATAGCAAACAAGTCTACATCGATCGTAGCCCTATCAAAATCTTTCTGTACTAAATGCATATTCCAAAAGTAAAATCCTAAGATGGTAAAAGCACTGACAAAAAACAGGAGAAAGGCTAATCCAAGAAATTTATTATTTGTAAATTTTTTCACCTTATATTCAGCACTTAACTCTTTAAGCACACTTTGAGGAGATTCATATTCACTTATAGCCATTTTTACAGCTGAATTGGAAACGATCCCCGTATCCATATAAGAAATAGCTTTTTCCTTTATATTTCCAAACAATTCTTCTTCCACATCATTTTTAATACTATTCGATTCTTTTAAGTTATATTTCACCTTTTTACAAAAATTGCGTATTAACTTTTCATCATCACGATTAATTTTTGTCATGAGCTTCTCCCTCCTAGAAATAAATCTATTAATTTCTTGAAATGTTCCCACTCTTTTTTCTTATTTTGATAGTTGATCACGCCTTGTTCGGATATTTCATAAAACTTTCGTCTTCCTCCCTTACTATGGTCTGACCAAAAAGAACTGACTAGTTCTTTTTTTTCTAACCTTTTAAGTGCTAAATACAAAGTAGACTCTTTCATATCAAAGGTTCCACCACTAAGTTGTTTTATCTCTTTTGACAGCATATATCCATACATTGATTGAGTATCAAGCAAAGATAAAATAATAATATCAACATATCCTTTTAAAAGTTCTTTATCTATCTCCAAAATAACACCCCTTCCACTATACAAAGTACTCTACAACACAAAGTAGTTGAAGTCAACAATAATTTGGCAATTAAAGCTAATTATGGTAAATTATTAATAACATTAATAAAATTAATGAAATTTATAGTATTTATGGAGGATTATGTAATGAAACGTTTTTTCTTTTCACTTGCTTTATTAATAGGAATTTTATCTCTTTCTACATTTTCAAGTGCTAGTGCATATGTAGAATCCGAACCAACATCAACACTAAATAAGTATCTTCAAGCTGTAAAAGATAAAAATATTGAGGAAATTATTAATAATGTTCAAGATGATAGATATGAGGATGACAAAAATTTACAAAAAGATGAATATATGAATCAACTTAACGAACAAAAATTAACAAACTATGAAATTATTGATTCCAAAGTAATCGATGAGAACAATCAGCAATTAAATGCTGTATTAACTTTTGAAAATGGGGAAATTGTGGAAATTCTATTTTCACTAGAAAAAAATGGCGGAACTTGGAAAGTACATGTTTCTTTAGACTCTCTTGAAGAAGAAGAAGATGACTTCCACATTATTCAGGAAGGAAAAGAAATTTCTACGATTTCACCCAAAGCTGCTGCTTTAGTGTCATGGAGTTTTTCAGGTAGAGCTGGCGGTTCAGTGTTTTATTCCACTGATTCATTTACTATTCCTGGGACCACTGCTACTTTAGCAGGAAACCAATCTCATAGTTATGTTAGTCAAGGTTGGCCTGTAAGTATTACATATCAAGTAGTCAAAAAACACTGGTACGGTGATACAGTTTGGGGAGGAATTACGGTTAAAGGATCTGGTTCGTTTAGCAAAAAGATTACAGGTACTGGTAAAATGACAGGTGCAAAAATTAAGTTTAAAACTGCAAATGGCAATACTACTTCTATGGGTTATAAGGGTAGTGGTACATTAAATAAATAACAAATTTAGATTGCCTTAATATGAGACAAACTCAGCCCCTCTCTTTAACAGAGGAGGGCTTTTTTTTGGCTTTGTCATTTTGATCACCTGACGTCCATATACTTTGTTAAAAGGGGGAATTCAATATGAGTTATAGACCAACCGTAAGATATCCAGATATGTATAAAGACTACGTGGAGAGCGTATTTCACGCAACTTCATTAGATCGTAACCAAATCATTCGTTTAGCTTTATTTCTAGCAGCTCATTCACATGATTATAAAAATATACTTAAAAAATATCAAAATGCTGACGTCACTCTCCCGCATCCAAAGTGGGAATGGTTCGAAGATGATTGTTGGAAAGACCAAAACTATACTGCGAAAGAAAAAAATCCTTTAAATAATGACAAGAAAATTATAGATCAAGGTGGAATAGTAATAAAAATCGGATAGTTATTTATGTGATTTCTTATATTTAACAGGTTTCATGCTTTTAATATCATTCAAAGTTTTTTCTTTTTCAGCCAGCTTTTTTGCTATTATTTTATTTTCTTTAGTATTAGGAATTAATTTACTCATTGCGATCACTCTCCTGGTAACAGTCATTGCCATATTTACAGCATTTATACCTCCCTCTATCCTCAAAAAAGCAAATCCTTTTGACCAACTGACCAACCAACCCAAGGGAAACGACTGTTGAAAGGGGTAAAAAGAATGAAGAAGAGTAATCATTTAAATCCATCTCTCTCGCCTTGCAAAAAGCCATTTACAGAATCACCGAAAAGAAAAATACGTTCAGATAAATTACATGATATTAAAATCCCCATAAGCGAGCCTCTAGACGCTCTTTTGCGTCGTGAGTCCCGTAGGTATTGGGATGGTTCTAAAACGTCTCTAGGGACTGAAATTTTAGTGTTTGGGTTAGAGCAAATGTTTGTTTATCCTGACGTCACCTATCAAGACGAACCTTTTACCGTCCATTGCAAGGTAAATCATGAAATATTTCAAAAGATTGGTAACCATGCTTCTACGTGGAAATGTAGTGTAAGGCAGGCTGCCCACCGCATTTTTATGGAGGCTTTAAAAAAGAAGCAGATGGGCGGGATAACCGATGGTGAAATATAGTGCTGCTAATTTACTCGATGAAGAATTATCCTTCATCGGGTCCACAGATTTTATTAGCAAAATGATTTATAAAATGACCAAGACGTCAACCGTATCATTGAAAATTGAAGTTCCATTGAATTTATATTTACGTGCAGAAGTTCTATGTGAAGACATTATGGAACTATCAGAAATGCCATTTCACCAAAATAATTTAATGAATTTGCTATATAATGATTTTTTATTACATGCTAAGAAAAACCCCGACCCTATGGCTATCTTCAACCTTTTAAATCGATTGGAAAAAGAAATCGGTAAAGAATCAAGTTTCCAGCAGCAAGCCGGAACAACCACTTTTAACAGACTACAACGTGAAAAACGACAACAAATGAAAATTTTGGATTGCAGTATGAGAAGAAAATCCGCCTTGCGAGGTGAAGTCATTCTGGCAGATATGGAAGATGTACAGGAGGCACATGGGTATACATTAGAAAGAGTGTTTGAACTGTTATATATCGACTTTATAGAAAAGTTCAAACGAGGTGGTACCAAAGACACCATTGAAAATATACTATACTTAATTGATGACCTTCACTAAGCATAAAATGCCCCTTCTCTTTTAGAATGGGGGGTTTTTTGTCTTACTATCTCAGTAATATCATGTTCTTGATCGTATATTACCTTATCAATCCGGAAATCTTTGCTAAAACCCATTTCTTTGTTAATGGCCCGAATCCACTCATAAGCTGATACCGCAGCAGCTTGGTCTGGTTCTTTCTTGAATTCAGAAACATTGACAGGAAAAACACCAGACTTTAAAAATCTCGATCCATGAGCATGAAGATAGACTTGTAAGTTGATTCTCATACTATCACTCCCTTATTAATAATTTTGTCCACAAGTTCCAAGACTTCGCTTGGAAGTATCTGCTTTGCTACAGCCTCTTTTAAAATCGTTGATAATTCTATTTTTCCATCCTCCAATTTAACGGATAGACCCCCTAAATTTACTAGTTGCAACACAATTATTTGTAGATTATCCATTACTTACGTCCTCCCAATTTATACATTGGCTTATGATATTTATAATAATATAGGAAAATATGTTCGTTTCATAGCTTTTAATAGAATATATGTTCGTGTATAATTATTACTTACATATCATTTTAAGGAGCTGCATCTATGTATTACGAAAAATCACAAAAGGTCCGCATCCAGGAATTAGAAGAAAAAGTATTTCAAGAAATAGAAAAGTATATAGCAAAAAAAGGATACTCTCCCAGCGTTCGAGACCTTAAGAGATTGACTGGTATTCCCTCTACTTCTACCACACTTCAATACATGAAGAGATTGCAGCAAAAGAATCTTATTGATTGGGAACCACGCCAAGTAAGGAGTTTGAAAGTGTTATAGCGGCAATGTTTAAATATATATGGTTCTTAATGTAAGATATAGCACCATATCATCGATAAATCGCCATAATTATAAAGAATGAGTGTTATTACAAATCACTTCGCGTTATAAACGCTATATCGTTATAAATCACTCATAACATCTGTTATACTTTTTAAAAATCAAGGAGTTTAAAAAATAATAACGAATGTAGTAGCGAGGTGATTTTGATTGAGTGAAGAAAAGGAAGTAAAACAAGAAAATATATACAGCAGCAATGATGTTTCCACACTTTTAAAAATTCAAGAATCAACTTTAAGAAAGTATGCTCTAATGCTAGAAGATAACGGATATAAATTTCATAAGAATGAGCAAGGGCATCGAGGTTACTATGATAAGGACGTCATAGCGTTGAAAAAGTTAATCGAATTAAAAAAACACCCTGACATGACGTTAAAACAGGCTTGTATCGCCCTAATGACTTGGCTTTCTGAAAAGAGTAAATCGAACACTGACACAATCGATATAGCGCAACACGAACGACATGGCGATGGCTATAACGAGCTTTTACAAAAGATTGACTTACTTCAAAAGGAACAAGAAAAACAACAGGATTTTAACAAGCTTTTAATAGATCAGTTAAAGAAACAACAAGCACATTCGGATTTAAATCATCAGCAGTTAATGGATGCTATAAAAGTGGTCAATGAGCAAAAACAGCTGATCGCAGCAACAAAAGAAGAAAAAGTTTCTCCAGAAAAGAAGAAAAAAAGCTGGTTTAAATTCTGGGAATAAAAAAAGAGCGTCCTGGAGGATGCTCTTTTCTAGTGAGTTATTTAAATACCTTCGAAAGAATTCTTCCTATAAATCTATTCCATAGACGCTGGCCGATTGTCCCTCGTTTGATCGCGTTTATATCTCCAAGGATTCGCGCTGATTTATATAAAATACTTCTAATCTTTCCTATACTCAAATAAATCTCCATCCCTTATTTAAAATGAACCATCTTTTGGCAATCCCTTTGGACGCTGTTTCTTTATTTCTTCTTTCGGATTGTCTTGCTTATTCGTAGAAAGTCCTGGAGAAGTATTAACTGTTATAACACCGTCACCATTGGATGCTTGTAAATAAAACCGAATAGCATTCCTTACAAGTTCGGCTTTACGAGCTCTAGGGAGCTCTTTAAGCCAAACCGCAATGTCTTTATCGATTTCGTCATCGTAAGGTAATTGATAAATTTTATCAGCCATCTTTATTCTCCTTTCAAAAATTCACCATAACGGTAAAACCCGTCTGCATTGGCAGTTTGGCTATCCTTAACTGATTCAGCATCTTCTATTAGTTGCTTTAACTTTTGACCTAAACTAGAAGCACCGCCGCCTGTAATTAGAATCTTATCGAATGCCTCCCAGTTTTTCCAAAGCTGAGTAATACTATTTTTCACATCCATAGCTACCTCTTCAAGCGCTGCTTCTTTAATGTCTGAAATATCAACTGCTGCACGTTGAGATAACTTAAAACTAGACGAACTAAACTGGTGTTCTACATTTTGAGGAGTAACATTGAAGCTTGGATGCTGCTTCTTAATATGTTTCACTACAGTTTTATAGACATCGAACATTCCGACAGAAATAGATTGTGTACCATCTTCAAGACGTCTTAACTCATTAATATGATCCAAATCAGTTGTACCGGTTCCTAAGTCGATTATCCCAATATTAGCAGTCTCATAAGAATCATTTTCAACAAACCCTTTTTCATCTAAATAAAGTGACATAACAGTTCCAACTGGTTGAGGTAGAACAACCACTTTACTGACTTTTATTATCTTATCTTCACCATTTACCTTAATTAAATGTGAGCCAGTTAATGTTCTTTTAATATCATCTTCTACACTGGTACCTTTTTCTTCTGAGGGAACACCAGTAATAACCCATACATTTTCTATTACATCCATTTCCAGTGAAGATAATGCTTCAACTAGAGCAAATTGATTGAGAAGGGCGTAATATTTTTGTTTGTACCGGTCTTGACTGCCATAAGTTGAAAGTAATTTTTTTGATTTAATGACATCGGGGCCCCAAACATATACTTCGCCTTTTGCGTGATTACTTTCATATTCTTTAACGTTCAGTGATTTTCCGACAAGCCCTTCCCCTAAATCCTCACGACGAGCGATATAAGAAGGTAATATAACTTGATTTGTTGCAGTACGTGCTTTAACCCATCCGTTTCCGTGATCTAGACCGACAATGATTGGAGCAGATTCTTTATTTGACATGTTTGACTCCCCTTTATATTGAAGTTTTATGTAAAACTTTACTACTTAATTCAATAATAAAGGATAATATATACAAAATCAACAATAAATATTGAGTTTTTATATAAAACATCAATATTTATTGTTGAGGTATTGAATATAAATAAGACTTATATCTACGTAAAGAAAAGGCATTTTTAAATCCAAATAGCTTCACCACATCTTCGTCTGATCTTCCAGACTTCAAAGCATCAAGGATACATGAATTCCGAAGATTAATAGCTGTTATCCTTCGTAAGCCAGCCAGGTAAACTTCCGATTGGATTATATGTTGGATTGAGCGAATTGATAAACGACTAGGCATGCCCCTCTGATAATCAAATCTATAGGTTGAGTTGCTGTTATAGAAAGCTACAAAAAGAGGATCTCTGGTCCTATAGCGTGGTCGTAACGGTTCGGGAACACTATTAAAATACCTCAATATAACGGCGATATGCTCACTAGATACATGAATTGTTCTTTTATTCAACGTTATAACACTTTGAGCAAAGTTAATATCATTCATATCTATAAAATGTATTTCTGCAGGTGATAGGCCGTATTTACATATTAAATAGATAATAGATATATTCCTATCTATTAATCTATTGCGCGTTTCAAGGCCTGTCCCAGGGGCCGTATAGGAGGTGTTTTGCATACTAGAAAGGAGTTTGTTCATTTCCTGTTTTGTAACGAAGTCAGTTTCGGTTAAATCGCGTTTATTAGGTCCTGAAGGATGTATTTGATTTATTGACATATTAATCCCTAAATAGGTAAAAAAACGATTCAGTACAACGCGTAAGCGCCTAACAGTATCATCTGAATAGTTAAGGCTTGATATGTAGTCCATGTATTGAGCTAGATCCGTTATGGATAGATTTTGTATAGATTCTAAGTTAGATTGTATCTTATTATCTTCTATCCAAGTGAAAAATTGGCGTAAATCAGCGCTATAACGTTTAACACTGGACACTTTGAGCCCTTCGTTAGTTAATTCCATTAAAAAGTCTCCAACTACATCTGGAAGCATTTTCATTCCTCCTAATATATAATTTCACGCAATCAATTAGTTAATTATATTTCACACAGACATTAACAGCAAAAATAACATTTAAGCTGCTATATGAATTTTAGTGTTTAATCTACACTGTTTGATTGCGTGAAATTATTGTTTTTAATTTGGTTGTTCTTTAGTGGTTTGAAAAAAGAAGCATAGCTGACATATTCATTTAAAAAGGACAATGCTAATTGTATAAGATCAAAATAAGTAAATAATCATAAAAGATAAAATAACTCAATAAAGATAAAAGAGATTCAATAAAGATAAGCAGTTATTGAAAATATGATGTGGTGCTTACTTAGACAAGGAGTTCACAACAATTTCAAGTAAACTACAATTTTATTATCAACAAATCTCACAAGACAACAACCGTTTTAATCATATAGTCAGTAATCAACTACCAGTCATTATTCTATTTAGTGGACAACTATCATAATTTATCTAATTTAGTAGACATCTACCGATTGAGGGAAACGGTAGACTTATAACCATAAAGAGATTAATAGGAATGAATTTTACACAAAAAAAGGCGAATACTCATAAAAGGAGCATCGCCCTAAAATTCACTATAAAAAAATGCAGCAAAAATACCCTTCTAAAAATGGATATTTTTTACAAGGGTGATAAAACTATTTTTTTTAAAAATTAAGCTAGAAGCGCTTTTTTGTGGATACGGTATTTTTCCCAGATTGCGGGAATAGGTGCTTCAGCTTGATGATAAAACGTTTCAATATCAATATATAAGTTGTTATCGTCTAAGAATTGAATGACATATTCTTGAAGCTTTACATTAATAAAAGCTCCAACAGATTTAATTTTGTTTCCTTTACGCAAAAAGTCTTCCAGTTGTTCTAATGCATGTTGCATTGAATCTCTAAGCAATTTCGTTTTTTGTTTTTTACTCTTGATGAATTGCGCTATCTCTTTCACCGATCCCTTATAAGCTGCTCTTATTCCAATTCTATCTTTTTGGAAAATAGGTAGTTTTAATAGTCTGAGACGGTAATCCGCGTCTTTATAAGCTTTTGTTGTTTCTTCATTATGTGCTTCTTTTTCAATGATGCAGCCTGGCTTAATATGTATTTCGTATTTACGGACCCAAATCTGCGTTACAGACTTTCTTACTCGCGTTATAACATCAAGTCGAGGTTTTCTTTCTTCTAGATCAATAGGTTTAAAAGTGAAAATAGGGGAAAGAACCTCTAGAACTTCTCTTACACGCTTAGAGCTGCTTTTACCTAATTTATCTTTTAAGGTGCTTGTTTTCCGTTCGGTTTTATAATCAGAAGCAAATGCTTTCTCGCCTCGTAATTTTTGACGGAAATCATTTAGAATTTCAAGCATAAGTATAATTCCACGCGGAGACTTTTTACTGACAAGGCTTGCCAGTACTGTTGTTTGAATCAAATCAAATGGAACAGTAAAGTAATTTAGCTTTTTATCTGGGTTACCAGATTCTTCACGGGATAAATTATTCGCTGCATAACCTACTATTTCATATTGATTCTTCTTATCTGTTTCTCGTTCAATAATTAGGCCACGATCGAGAAGTTGGTTTATGCCATTTGCTCCAGTTGCGGTTGGGATATTTAATTCTTTTGAAAGGGCAGACACATGAAAGTCTGCATCGAGGAGGCCAGCACTGCTACATTTTGAATGTAAACCTACATATATAGCTACTGCGGAGGCATCAAGGCCTTTGTTGTGGCCAAGTGAAGTATAATTGTACACTTCTTCTCTAATTTGATTTAAAGCGTACTGGAAGAATTTAAAACCATGGATCTTGAATTTCTTTTTTTCAATAGACTTTTGTTGCGAGTACGATGGTCTTTCAGACACAAAAAAACCAGAGTTACTATTAGTCATTTAAATACACCTCTCTCGTAAATACGACAAAGATATGACCAAAGGCACCCCAGGGTAAGTTAAAAAGTTCAAATGATTTTCTAATAATTGCACTTGCACATTATATTAGTACGGTTTATACTAATATTAATTGATTTACCTATGGCGAATAGGATTTCGGGGGCCTCTACTGTTGACGCAGTAGGGTCTTTTCTTTGTATATTTAATTGTTTTTGTAAAATGAATTTTTAAAATTAATCCTATAATGCATTATAAATAAAATAATCGCTTCATGCAACATCTTTATTTATTTAAGGCCATCCTTTGGATGGCCTTTTTATATTTCCTCTATATATTCAAGTATGTCATTAGGAGTAAAATTATATTGAATATCCTTTTCTTTAGCTATTTTATTAAGTGTTTCCAGAATTGAAACTAGCGTATTAAAAGTAATCCTATCATTCTTGTTATTAATAAGGTCATAAATAGTATTGGAACGAATTCTACTTTCAACAGAAAATCGATTCGGAGTAATCTGTATCCGTTCCAAAGCTTCATTGAGTTTAATCTTTATTGTAGCCATCAACAGACACCTTTCGGAAAGGAACGCCCTTTTTTTAACCTAATATATCATAATACTAGCCATATTTAACCATTATTTTTAAATTTCATAAAATTTCCTTTGCTATAAAATGAAAAGATAGTAAAATAACATCATCAAGAGTTGAACGCTTGACGTTGAATAAAAAGGGGGGGAAAGATGGATAAAGTTTTGGAGGAAATTAAAAACGATTTAAAAAAAGGGGATATTGAACAAAAAGTAATCGCGTCCAAAATGTCAACAACCTCAGGAAATCTTACACATAAACTGTCAGGTAAAAATGACATGTCATTTTTACAATTTTATATTTTAGTTAGCACCATTTATGATGATAAAAATATAATTCAGCGAATGATTAAGGTATTCATTCAACATACGAAAAAAAATGAAAATATAAAGGATTGCTTGGAATGGTCCTTCCAAAATGGTGAGAACGAAATTTTCGAAATTGCTCTAGATAAAGTCGATAAAGAAACGGCCAACGTATATGAATTGTTGATGCTCCGGAATAAGAAAAAAATCGATGGGCCAGAACTATTAGAAAAAGTCGAAATGATGAAAATAGGAAAAGTAAAACAAAAGGATATGGAGGTCATGCTGCAAATTATTTCATTATACGCCTGGTACGATACGCAAAATTATAATTTAAACTCTGTTTATGCCAGTTTTACATTGAAACGGATTGCATTATTAAAAGATGGATTTTTAAAAGATGCCTATAAAGCCAGAGTTATGGAAATTACAGCAAGTGCAAATTTTAAAAGTGATCAGGTTGAATTGGCTAAAGGTTTGGCTGAAAAATTAATCCAAGAAATAGACAAGGATGTGTTTCCATTAATTGTTAATTCTATGTATAACCTTCTCGCAGAAATTCATGTGTTCTCAGACCCAAGAAAAAGCATTGAGTACAACAGAAAAGCGTTGAATATGTTCGAGGGATTAAAATTTGGAAGTTACCAATATAGAGAGCATTCTTTAAAGGCAACTCACGATTTTATTAAAATAACAAATAACATATTTGATGGATTATATTTAAATGATCGTGCAGAGGCAGCTCACTATTGGGCTAAACAAACCGACAGGGGAAGTAAAAAGAAAGCTCTATCCATTTTGGAGGAAATTGAGAATAATAAAACTCTTTCTCCTATGCAGCTGTATTATCGATATTTGGCAACGGGAAATAGAAGAGATTTGGAAGTTGCAAGAAAAGAATTTTACATAAAAGGAGAATTCTTTTATTGTCAATTATTCGAAAATGCAGATAATTATTAAACGAATATGTATATCCTTCATTATTCAATATGATATATAACTATAGGCATATCTGTTTATATTGTTATTTGGAATTGGTAGTATAAAAGGACTAAATAACCCTCTAAAATTTACCTTTTAAGTATTTTAAAAGAAAACATAGACAAATTGTGACATGAAGGTATAATAATATATATATATCGCATGAAGCGTTATAGGAGGGTGAAAAATGAAAAAGTTGAAAAGGGTTTTTACATCTTCTTTGTTTGCTGCCACATTAATTATTGGGGCTGGCGGCGCAGGAGCATCTGCAATTGATGTTGAGCATCAAGTTGCAAAGGACAATGGGATTGTAACATTTAAGAAAGACCCAGGAACATTGGGTTAATGAGAAAAGACATCTTCCTTGTACTAGGTTGATGTCTTTCTTCATGTAAAGGGTAATTTAGTAAATTTGCATTTTTTAAAAAAACTAAATCGGCGCAGGGGGCACTTGATGAAACAGGCAGTGAATGAAAAAGAAAGATTAAATAATGTAATCAAAGAGTTGGTCCAAACCAAGGGTATTCAATTAAACCATACTAATTTAGATAAAATTGAGATTCAATCCTTACTTTTAGACTTAGAAGGAAAAGTAAGTCCAGAGCTAATTAGTGGCATTATGGAAGTCACAACAAAAGAATACAGGCAATCCTCATAAAGGGTCGCCTGTTAGTTCTTTCCTTTATTTAAATAGCTTTCAATAAGATCAGCAATTTCAGACGCTTGTGTATCACTTAAAGGGTCACCTTTCCAAGTGATTTCAGTTTTATCTAGCATTTTTTTCTGAAATAATTCCGATAGTTCTTCAGTTGTTTCTTGGTTTATGTTATCTGAATTTAGCATTAAATAATCAACATTGGTTTGTAAGTATGAAGCCAATTGAGTAAGCATTTTACTTAATGGTACTCTTGAACCTAATTCCCAACTGGAATAAGTGGAGCGAGGCAAGTTCAAAGCTTTACACGTTTCATCTATGGTATATCCCCGTTCTTTTCGTAAACTTCGAAGTCTGTGGCCAAACTTAGTTCTGAATTCTTGAGTATGACTATAATTTTTTTCTTTCTCCATAAACAATCCCAGTCCCTTAGTTATATATTTTTAGATCCAACGATATGTAGTCTTTCGTTATGTAATTATTTATTGTACTTATTTGTTCTTTAAAATATGTAGGTACTTGCAATACATTTGCTTAAGAACACTTTAATGGTTTTGCTTGATATCAAATTGATTGAAAAAACTTTGCAGTAACTTAACTTAACCTAATTTAACTTACTATAAAGGTATATATGTCTATCCCATATATGGTATATTATCGTTTATAAAGTCGCTCTATGCAACATTTTTAAGGTGAAAACCAAAAAATGTTTATTTATTTATTGCAAATATCGCCTCATGCGTTTATTATTAAGTTATGTTTAATGGTCGCATATAGCAACTAAGGGAGGTTTAGGAAATTAATGTATGAGTGATTTCATAGGTAGAAGGAAGTTAAGAGAGTCTAGAATAAAAAAGAACTACACTCAATATTATGTTGCGGAAGCTGTGGGAATTTCCCGTAACTTTTACAACCAAGTGGAAAAAGGAAAGAGAAATCCGAGACTAGATACAGCATTTAAAATCAGTGACCTGTTAGAGGTTGATGTAAATGAATGGAGATAGTCTATTTTTTTTACTCTTTAATATCGCATCATGCGTTGTTTAGGGGAGGAGATTTAGTATGAAGATAGACCATTGGAAACCACAATTTAATGACTTGGAAAGAAACAAGCGTAAAGAATTTGGGGAAAATTTTAAAAAAAATAGAATAGAAAATGGATTCTCCATAGAAGAAATAGCAAAAATCCTTTTTATATCAGAGGATATGGTTCTTCGTATTGAAAGAGGAATTGTATCACCGGATTCTCCAAATTTACAAGAAAAGCTAAATAGAATACAGAATAGAAAGTCCCTTATCATTTCATGAGACAAGAAAAGAAATGGCCTAAGTTTATTGAACTTCAATATTACGATGAAAGTTCTGGAGGGATTAAGGGTTTCAGTGGCTTCATGAATAATTCGGAAATGATGTTGGAGGTTCTTTATCGCTATCGGATAACAGAGCCAAATCTTTTAAGGTGGGTTGTACAGGACATAAAGGACCCATCCAAGGAGGTTAAAGTTCTGAACAGCGAAGCTATTTCAAAGATGTTTGTACTTTATGATTTGCATAGAAAGGAGATTGAAGAAAAAAATGAAAAACGGGAAACGTCTAACAAGAAAACAAAAGGAACTGATCCAGGAGGCAAAGTTAAATCCTAGCGATTGGTTAATAGCTAAAAACCTTCCTAACGAATTGCACTTAGTACATAGAGAATGCAGCAAGACAACAAAAGTGATTTCATGTTAAATACAGACACAATCATGGATATCCATTGTGCAGAAGAACGAATCAACATCTATATCGCCCTGGAGGATATAAATTATGAATGGTCGAAGGTGAGTATCCTTCAAGTATTGGATTTATGGAATGCAGGTTTCTCATTGAATTATATTAGCGAAGAAGTTCAGAGGGAATACGACGAGGTAGCTTTACTCATCATGGACTTAGATGATTATTTATTTCATCCACGAAGCAGAAATGTTCAACTATCCGAACCATTAAAAAACTTGTCCCCTAGATACTACGGGAATAAAAGGAACTTTTTTAAAAACATCGATGAGGAATATCTGGTATTTACAAACATTGGGGATGAGGTCATTTGGAATGAACGTGACGTAATCATGTTTGAAAGCCTCTGGAATACTGGATATTCTATCGAAACCATTGCTGCTGACGTTAAGAGAACTGAATTTGAAGTGATATTACTTGTTATAGACCGGTGCAGACTCCATCGCATTAAACCACGAGAATCGGGTCTAGGTGGTCATGAAAACCATTAGTTTTGTGTAGCGCTATAACACATAATTTCACGCCATATTATAGAAGAAACTCGTCATTGAAAGGTAGAGTGAATATGCAATTAGATTGGAGTAAAGCAACTACTGAACAGCTATTTACAATCATGAGATATGAGGATTGTTCCGACTCCTATAAAGTTAGAGCCCAAGAAGAAGTAACAAGGAGGATTGCTGAATTTGTATGAATTCAAAGAGCTGCTCGAGGAGCAACAGAAACATGAAAGGCAAGAAAAGTCAGTGTTCCTGCTGTGGGAAGTTATTTGTGATTAAAGAGGAAGCAAGGGTCCTGTTTTGTACCAAGCGATGTGAAAAGTCGCATGACTTATTTAAATGGAGGAAAGCCGAATGAAAAACTTGGGACAGTTGGCCTTCCAAAAGAAAATCATCAAAGAAGAATATGTTACCGAAAAGGACATTATTCATCGAGTGGAAGAGTTAAAAAAACTAAAGAAAAAATAACAGGAGTGGTCGCGAGTGGAAGCAAGAATTAATTTAGAAGAAGATAAAATTTACATCGTCAGAGATCAAGAAATTACAGAAGTAAGTGCTCCACCTTCCGGACATGGAACGCATTCTTGCATTTGGATTAACGGAAAAGTAGACCGTGTGGAAAATAAATTCACAACCAAAGTGAAGAAGGAGAAAACGCAATGATAATAACCATTATCTTTCTACTTATTTGGACCCTGCTACTCATTATAGAAATCCGATATTTAAAGCAGCAAAAGGCACTGAAAAAGAACTTGGAATTAGTGTTGGGAAAAATGCAGCATGGGGTTGATCTTTACCACAGGAAATCGCAGCTCGCTGGATTCACTTTGAAAAAGGCGCACCTATTGTCGGAAGACCTGAAAAAAGAACAACTAAAAATCAAAGAAACAAATCAATTCATGAATAAGGCCGTGAAAGAAAAAGTCAATAAGAAAAAGATCCGTGGAAAAAGAAGACGAAAAACAGCGTAATTTATACAGGTTTTTATTCAGTCCTTGAAAATTTCACTGGCACCCTGAAAGTTGAGAAAGTGAGGCGTACCAGTGATTTTCAATGAGTGCATAAAAGTCTATAAAAAATGATAAAACACAAATCTTGATATAACAACATTTATGCATCAGAAGAACTGCCGCAAATGTCAATTATGTAAACTAGTTTTGTATATGCATGTATGACGTATTCATAAGGAGGGCCTATGACAAAAAGTAAAAATCCAGTGATCAAAAAGGCCAGAGAAGAAGGAATCAAAATCGGGATGAAAATTGGCCAGAAAAAACCTTTTTATTCTTCTTTGAATTTCTGGAAGAGAATTTGGATAATGTCCCTGGAATAGGCCCGACTCGAAAGCAGCATGTCATTGATTACTTTTTAAAGAATTTTGGAATTGAGAATACCCAAGAAAAATAAAGGAGTGAATCGAATGGCAGCTGTACTGGAATACACCAATAAAACAGGTTACAGAAATCAAAGAGCATGGAAGCCAAGTGATGAAAGAAGGTTCACGGCATTAATCAAATGCTATGTTCAATCCCCAGGTAAAAAAGAACTCCAAGTGATTGAAAAACCTTCTACCAGACCAGCAACTTTTGAAGAGTGCTGCAAGTTTGCCGGGAACTTAAAAAAGCAATACGGGGATACTTTGAAACAATTGATTGTATGGGACCTGGATGAATTGAATGCAAATACAAATTGGTACCAGCATTAAAGGAGGTTATTTGAAATGGAATGGTATGAAGGATTGAATGAGCAGCAGCGTTTAGATGTATTGGGCTTTACATTAGGATACTTAGATTCCACGGTTAAAGGTCCTTGTGAAAATAAAGCTGATTCTTATGTGAAAGAGTACGCTATTAGATTATTAGGTCACTTAAAAAAGCAGGTTGGAGATAAAAGAAATGACAAGAACATTTAAGACGATTTACGCGGTATATAAAGGTGGTTTATTAATACATTCGAAAAAGCTTGAAATGGGGTGGTAAATAATTGGTGCCTATGAGTCTCAGAAAGAGCATGAGATATAGAAGTTAGAAGTGTATCAGAAGGGGTGTTTCAAAAAAATCAAAAAGAAAAGGAGCCCGCGCAGTCGCAGTCCCCTTATCTACTTATAGTATACCCAATTGCACGTACGCTGTAAACAAAAGTTATTACATTTTTGTTTCACTTTTTATGACATTTTTCGATACTCATTTTTATTCACTACTCTGGTCTTGTTCACACTTACGCTCAATCTCTTCAATAAGTGAACTGCTAATACGGCTCGGAAATGTCTTAATACCGTATCCAATTGGTGAACGATTTCTAGGATTTTTATAGATCTTATTGTAGAAGACTGGAACGGATGGATGGCATTCTCCCTTAAGGTAAGTTCTAGCGAAAGGATACAAGCATAGGTCAACAATTTGATGACCTGTTTCGTTTTCATCCTTCCTAACAAAATCCAAACTGGAGATGAATTCTAATTCTGCAGAACTTACAAATCCTGTACCAGCATTTTTGTAGTATTCAAATGTTTTGAGAAGCCTGGCATTCTCAGCATGATCCCTGCTCTCAGCAATAAACCGACATGTAGCATGAGGATATTTCTTCTTGATGAGAAAATAGCTTCTTTCCATTATGAAGGATAAAGTCAGATCATAAGGGTTGTCTGGATCCACATATTGCTCTGAATGTTTAAGCTTGTCTACTAAAGACATAACGAAATAAAACGGAGATTCCTTCATTGCAGAATTAAGGTCATTGAAGAATCTTTCCCGAGTGTCAGAGTTTAATAGGATATTGAAATCTTTTCTTCTACGTCTTATGTCTGTGGAGTGTAGTAAGACATGCCTTTTATGAAAATATCTGTATTTCAAGTCATCAAAGATGGGATTTATTTGTTTGACATAATCATCATATCTACAAAATAAAGCACCTAGACCGAATATAGGATATTCTTTATCGATGTGCCGTAAACTGTGATCTCCGGTTTCATCTAAAAACACAACAAATTCTTCATTCAATAGGCTCGTCTCCTCATTTACTGTTATATGGAAAATTATAAGGGGTAGCCTATTCGATTTTCAAGGTTTGAACAAAATAAAGATTCTTTAAGGGCGCCAGTTCCGCAAATGCGGATTTACAGCGCTAAATCTTTTGAGACAAGTAAAGGGAGGAATCACTTTGTTACAAGGTGTATGTGTAGATCCTGGACAAACTAATGTGCTTAACAAGGAAGCATCCTATTTTTTATTCCCAGCAGGAAATTCGCATTATTTCGTATCGAAATTCCCTAATAAGAAATCGCATCGAGGATGCTTTGAATCCAATCGATTTCAATTAATGAATCCTCCAGAGCCAGAAAAACATTCGACAATAGAATCGGAACTGAAAATCCCAGAATATGAGCAACTCTCATTATTATTCTAGTTAAAAGGTGGAGAAGATGATGAGTCAAGTGATCGTGTCGTACATGACGGAAAAAGAACGCCTGGCTTATATAGCAAAAAATCCAATAAACCTAAGAAAAAAGACTACAAAAGATTATCGATGGAGAAGCGAAAAAGGAGCAGCTGCAACCAAAGCAAACGCGGCAGCCAAACATGAGAGATTACTAGAAAAGTAGTGTTGCTACGGCGCTCTGTAGCGAAATTAGAATCAAATTTACGTATAACTACCCATTAAATGCAACTGAGGAGGATATAAAAACATGGTCATCATTAAACAAATTCAATTAGAGAGTAAAGAGGTCGAAGAAGCCATTTCCCAGTATTTAAAAAATGAGGGATTCAAGGCCGTTTCATTTAAATTCAAAACCAAGCCCAATATGCTGGGGAATGCACAAGTGTTGAGTTATCCCATCATGGCATCCATTGAGGTGGAAGATATTCAAGATCCTAAAACTACATAAATTGTCTGGCCAAAAAATCTGGAGGACATCGATTTGAGTGACGGAACCCATTCCGTTTCCCACATCGATGTCCTTTTTTTATTACCTAAAAGGAGGAAGTACAAATGAAATCACAACCAAAACCACAAAGAAAGATGGTTTACAAAATGAAATGGTCCGTTAATCCCCATCGCAAGGATAAACGGACAGGCGCCATCAGTCCTGTACCCATGAGCCCATATACCAAATACGCATTTGAAGAAATTGAACGTCAATTCAGGCGGTAACTTTCCATGAAAATCAAAGAGAATCGATTGTTTGCTACTAAGAATTAAATCTGGGGGGGACCTGTTTTGGACTCACACGAGTATGTGGAAACAAACAATGTGGAAGAATTGCTGAAACAGTACGAAAAGTCGTTAGCTGACACGAAGAAAACGTTAAAAAATTTAGAAGAAGAAATCCAAATCTATTCCGTCATTTATGAAGATAAGGACACTGAGGAGAACGTAAAGGCGTGGGCGAGGGAAATGGCTGCCCCATTCCTTGAAGATAAAGAGGTCGTGGCCAGTTGGAAACGGAACCTGGAATATTGCATGACCTGGATGAAAACAGGTCACCGCCCTGGACTGAAGCGAGGAATCGAACGAAGGGCTGCCTATCAAAACGAAAAGCCGGTGGATCCTTTATTGATGCAACGTTATTTCCGTAGCTCTACGAATCCCTATGATTGGGACCAGGAAGAAAAGGAATATGTAATCACCCCGACTGAACAGATCATTTTGAATGAAGCATTGGCCGTGTTATCGGAAAAGGAACGGGAAGTCTATATACTGTCCAGAGGGAATGGACACTCTCAATATAAGGTGGCTGAGATGATGAATCTTTCCCGCAGTAGCATCAAAACGATGTTGAGCCGGGCAGATAAGAAGATTGCCAGCATCATGCGGAAATATAAAGAAGGTGAGAGCTGATGGAGTATGTTCAACCCATACGGGATATGGAGATGGTCGAGACCATCCAGACCTACTTGAAGGAAAGGAATGAACGGGATTATGTAATGTTCATGGTGGGCATCACGACGGGCCTTCGGATATCCGACATCCTGCAGTTGAAGGTGGGCGATGTGCAAGGTACACACATCCGGAGAAAGGAAATCAAGACAGGTAAGGGAAGGCGGACCCCCATCTCTCCCGAACTTCGGAAAGCATTGGCTCCATATATCAAGGGTAAGCCAGAGGATGAATGGTTATTCCTTAGCCGGCAAAAGGGACGGGAAGGAAACATCAAACCGATTGACCGCAGCACCGCCTATCGAATCATAAAGGATGCCGCACGCAAGGCTGGGTTCCGGGATAACTGCGGGACGCATACGATGCGGAAGACCTTTGGATACATGCATTATAAGAAGTGGGGAAATGTTGCTGCACTTCAGAAAATCTTCAATCACGATACGGAACTTGTCACCTTCGCTTACATTGGACTCGAAGATGACTTCCTGGATAAAACGATCATGGGACTTTACCGATAATCCCATTCGTTTTATCCTTTTTTATGTTGTCATGAATGGGTAAGAAGGAGGATAATGCATAGTTTTTGTCTAACTAAGAGAGAGGATATTAACAAAAAAAGTTTTTCATGGATATAATTTCAACATCAAAAGGAAAAAGGTGATCGAATGATAAGGTGTATTACAAGTGAAAAAGAAACGCTCATTGCATCAAATTGTGAAGTAGACAGCACAAAGAAGCTATCTAAAGAAAAAAAACTTCAATGCCCAAACTGCCAAAGCACCGTCATTTTTAAACCCGGAAACGTATATAGATCACATTTCGCGCATTTTAATTCGGAATGTGTCGTTACCAATTATGAACCTGAAACACCCTCACATCATAAAGGAAAGAAAATTTTGATTGAGTGGATAAGAAAGAATTATCCGGATGCAGAAGTTGAATATGAAGTATATATACCGGAAACGAAGCAAATAGCAGATGTTTTTGTCATCCATACGGGGGAAGGAATGGAAGGCATACGTTGGGCATTTGAGTTTCAGCACAGTCCACTTTCACCTACAGATTGGGAAGGCAGGCATGAACTTTATCAATCGGAAGGCATACAGGATTTTTGGATCCTAGATAAAGCGAAATATATGAAATTCTCTAAAGCCCAGGGGATTACTGATGCCCGCCTTAGAAATGAATTAGAGAAAGCTATATATAACGAAACAGGCCTTTGCTATTTCTTGGACTTGGAAACATCCGAGCTGACCATTGATTTTGATTTTATCACGTCTTATGAGACTAGGAATGTAAGGGGAATAGATCGGAGAACTGAATATACGTATCATAGCCCTATCCAACATTCGATTCATTTGGATCAAGTCAGAATCAGAATGAATGAGGAATTTAAGAATGGGGTATTGATTTATCCTGGAATAGAAAGCCGTATGGAACCCAGGTTATCCTATATTATAAGAAAGCTTAGGAGGGAAAAGGAACGACAAGAGGAATTAGAGCTACAAGAAAAAGCTCTGGAAAAGAAGACGTTTGCGGAGATGGAATATGGAAAAGAAAAAACAGATGTGATTTGGAAATTCATGAAGACAAACAAAGAGGCTTTTACGGAGGATGTACGATTTTTACAACCCCAGACTTTCTTTGAGAAATATCACGAACTGATTGAAAGACTTCTGTTGGATATCCATGAATTGAACATCATAAAAGCTAGTGAGGACTTCACGAAGAAGATACTCGCAAGCCTCATTTTTGAATCTGAGCTTTATGAGCTGACGTTATTAAATGAGCAGGGTATCCTTTCATTAGAAGAATATGTGATGGCGATCCATCAAGAGACGGTGTCCTTGGTTACATACGTCTATGAAACATATAAGGAAGAATTAGAAAAGCTCGCATCAATGCATCCCAAGCATATAGAACGAGAATTAGGGAAGATTAACTACTCCTTAACGGTATGGGAAAGCAATCCCACAGCTGTTGATTATGCGCTTAAGTATCGCCGTCTTGAAACGGTAGGAGAAGCAGATGAGTGTATGAAACAAATTAGGGATAAGATTATTAATTATAATCCTTTTGCTGGTGACGGTTGGTAAACCTTTACGAAACTATTTATAATCATTGCATCCCTTGGTGGATGCTTTTTTTATGGGGAAAGAGAGGGAATGGCAAACAATCATTTCGTTTTAACCTCTTAAACCCCTTTTGCCCCTCCGGTGCAACATAATCGGAAGATTGTGCACTAAAAGTATAAATGTTTAATAAATCCTTATGTATCAAGGGATGAAGAGGGCAAAACGACTGCACCAGAATTCTAAGATATGATGTACTGAATGAGATTTGTCACCCACTTGCCACCTAAGAGTGAGAAGAAGTTTTTCTGAAACATTACAAATACATACGAAGAAGTGGCGCGAAGCCTTGGTGTCATTAGGTTTCACTAAACTTTTTAAAAAATAAAAACCTGACAGAAAAATTTGGGTCCTCCGGGAGATTTTTTCTTCCTACGGGTGCATACGACCCCAAAAAGCGTCCAGTTTCTGGGCGCAAAAGGTGATTTCGTTTTCCGAAGCGAAAATCTTGGGAAATAATTTGGGAGGAGGGAATGGACCCTTGGTACATCAACTTTTTAAGGATGATTCCTATATCATCACGACCCAGCAAATAAGCGAAATACTCGGGATGACACCCCGAAATATTCAGCTATTAACGGCGAAAGGGGCGCTGGTGAAAGTCGGTCATGGGAAATATGATCTTCGTCGTTCGATTAAACAATATATCGAATCTATGGTGGAAAAAGCCGGTCCGGCAGAGGGAGAACTGGACGGCGGGCGAGAAATGGCCCTTTGGACAAAAGCCAGAAGAGAGAAAACGGAACTAGAAGTGAAAATCATTAAAGGCGAGCTTCATCGGTCGGGGGATGTCGAACGGGTCATGAATGACATGTTAGGTGCCTTTCGGGCCCGGCTTCTTTCCCTTCCTTCCAAAATGGCGCCGCAAGTGTTAGGGAAAACGGAGATTCCGGTCATCAAGGAACAGTTAAAAGAGGCGGTCTTTGAAGCGATGAACGAACTGGCCGATTATGATCCTCTCGTTTTTTATGATACAAGCAACGACCGAATGTTCTTGGAATCCAAAGAGGAAGAGGACGCGCCGGAAATGGATGTGTAAGTCATGGGGGCATCAGAAAACAGAGACACCTTTTCTTTATTTAAGAGAATAGCCAAAGAAACCATGGCCCCACCCCCTGATTTGACCGTTTCCGAGTGGGCGGATTCCTATCGGCGCCTTTCCAGTGAATCTTCTGCCGAGCCGGGTCAATGGAGAACGGATCGGGCTCCTTATCAGCGCGAAATTTTAGACAGCATCACCGACCCCAATTATGAGGATATCGTGATCATGGCGAGCGCCCAGGTGGGAAAGAGTGAAATCGTCTTGAATGCGGTCGGGTATCACATTGATTTCGACCCAGCACCGATCTTGATCATCCAGCCGACCGAGCAAAAGGCGAAAGATTTTTCGAAGGAACGGTTGGCCCCGATGCTTCGGGATTCCCCGGCCCTTCGGAATAAAGTCGCCGATAGTAAATCGAGGGATGGCGGGAATACGACACTGCAAAAGAGTTTCCCCGGTGGATATGTGGCCCTCGGCGGGGCGAATGCCCCGTCTGGCCTTGCTTCCCGTCCCATCCGGATTTTACTGGCTGATGAAATCGACCGGTTCCCTGTTTCAGCGGGTTCGGAGGGAGATCCGTTAGACCTGGCGGAAAAACGGACGAACAATTTCTACAACCGGAAGAAAATCAAGGTGTCGACTCCCACCAATAAAGGGTCATCCCGGATTGAAGCCGAGTTCAACCTGAGCACGAAAGAATATTACCACCTTCCTTGCCCGTCTTGCGGAGTCTATCAACCTCTGAAATGGGCGCAAATTTCCTTTGAATCGGAATGTCATGCCTGCCGGGAATGTGGCGCCATTCATAATGAGTATGAATGGAAAGACCAAAAGGGAAAATGGGTGGCTGAGCAACCGGATTCCTCCATCCGAGGCTTTCATTTGAATGAGCTATTGAGTCCATGGCGGAAATGGAAAGAGATCATCGCTGCCTTTAAGAAAGCCAAAATAAAAGGGCCGGAAGCCATGAAAGTGTGGGTGAATACGTCTCTCGGTGAATCATGGGAAGAAGAAGGCGAACAATTGGACGATACGGATTTATTCAACCGCCGGGAAGTCTATGAAAGTGACATTCCGGAAGACGTCAAAATCTTGACGGCTGCCGTCGATGTTCAGGATGACCGGTTTGAAATCGAAGTGATTGGGTGGGGCGCCGGCAAAGAATCGTGGGGCATCGAGTACCATCAAATTTATGGGGACTTGAAACAGCAAAAGGTATGGGATGAATTGGACGAATATTTATCCCGTACCTGGGAGAAGGAAGACGGACGAAAATTTGGAATCGCCTGTACGTGTATGGATAGTGGGGGGCATTTCACCCATGAAGTCTACAAGTTTACGAGACCGAGAGAAGCACGGCGCATTTACGCCATCAAAGGGAAATCGGTTCAACAAGGGGAATATGTCCCGTTGATTGCCGGGTATAGCCGGGTGAAACCAAGCAAAACCCTTCTGGTGAATCTTGGGGTCAATGATGGGAAATCTCGTGTCATGTCAAACCTTCAATTGACGAATTTCGGGCCGAACTATTGTCATTTTCCTAACGGGCGAGGGTATGGACCCAAATATTTCGAAGGGTTAACGGCCGAGCGTCTGGAAACCCGGTACACAAAAGGGGTGCCTCACCAAGTCTGGAAAAAGGTTCGTGCGCGAAATGAGCCATTGGATTTACGTGTATATAATACGGCAGCCCTTGAAATTTTAAATCCGAATTTAGAAAAAGAATACGTCCTGCCACCGCCAAAGAAAAGGCGGAAGAAACGAAGAACTGCGTCGAAAGGGGTGCAATAAATGGAGGGTGTTACATTAGAACGAGCCAAGCTTCATTTGGAAGCTTGGCTTGATGCAGAGTTGGCGGTATCCACTGGCCAAAGTTACAGTTTCGGAACGAGACAGCTGACAAGAGCTAATCTTTCCGAAATCCGAAAGCAAATCACGTATTGGCAGAGCTCCATTTCTTCCTTAAGCGGAAATAGGAGACGGGCGAAGAGATATATCCCCCGTGATCTGTAAGCGTAGAAAGGAGTGAATGTATGAATCCGATTGATCGAATGGTGGCTGCTGTGTCACCTGTTACGGGGCTAAAGAGAGCGGCAGCACGAAAAAGAATCCAAGTCATGAACGAAGGATATGGAAATCATGGGGCAAGTAGCAAAAAGAAAAGTCTAATGGGCTGGTTGACCCGTTCAGCTTCGGTTCTGGAAGACATTGAGCATAATGTTGAAACCCTTCGAGGTCGATCCCGTGATTTATTTATGGGATCCCCCATCGCCACGGGTTCAATCAAGACTTTACGGACAAACGTCATTGGGGCAGGTTTACGACTAAACGCGCAGATTGACTCTGATTATTTGAATATGACGTTAGAAGAGGCAGATCAATGGGAAACGCACGTTGAACGGGAATTTTCCCTGTGGGCGGATTCCGTCCATTGTGATGCACAACGGATGAATAACTTTTATGAGCTGCAACAATTAGCTTTCTTATCTTGGATGATTAGTGGAGATACTTTTGCCCTGTTACCCGTGATGCCACGTCCTGGCATGCCTTATGATATACGCGTTCAAATTGTGGAGGCCGACCGGATTTGTAATCCAAATCTGGGGAGTGCTTCATTGGATACGAAGATCGTAAATGGAGTCGAGATTAATCAAGTAGGTGAAATCGTCGCCTATCACATCGCCCAGGAGCATCCGCATTCTTCGTCGATGAGCGGAAACAAGTGGATGAAAGTTGAAAAGTTCGGAAGTAAGACTGGACGGCCAAATATTATTCACCTAATGGAATCCGAAAGACCTGAACAACGTAGAGGGGTTCCGGTATTGGCACCTGTTATGGAAAGTTTGAAGCAACTATCGCGTTATGCCGATGCCGAGTTAATGGCAGCGGTGATAAATGGGATGTATTCCGTCTTTGTCACTACCGAGAATGCGGGAAGTTCTTCTGAATTCGGCTCCATCGATCAGGAAGATTTAATCGATGAAGCCGACGAATCGTCTATTGAACTAGGGTCCGGGACGGTTCATTTTCTTGGAGAGAACGAGAAAATCCAAGAATCTAATCCTGGAAGACCGAATCCGAATTTCGATGGGTTCGTTACATCCATTTGCCGCCAAATAGGCGCAGCCCTTGAAATCCCTTATGAAATTCTACTCAAAAACTTTACCTCTTCTTATTCAGCTTCGAGGGGAGCCTTACTGGAAGCGTGGAAAATGTTTAAAATGCGTAGGGAATGGATGGCTAATGATTTTTGCCAGCCTATCTATGAAGAATTTTTAGCTGAAGGCATCGCAAAAGGGAGAATTCATGCACCCGGTTTTTTTACGAATCCAATGGCACGCAAAGCTTACTCAGGTGCTGAATGGAACGGACCTTCACAAGGCCAATTAGATCCTTTGAAGGAGGTGAATGCAGCAGAGAAACGTGTGAATAACGGATTCACGACTCGTGCACAGGAAACAGTTTCTATAGGTGGGGGAGATTGGTTCCGGAATCACCGCCTGCGCAAGGTAGAAGAAGAAATGAGGAAAGAGGCTGGATTCGTCACAGAAGCATCCAATGGAACCGCAGCTATCCTTCCGGCAAAAGAAGAGGAACAGAAAAAAGATGAAGAAGGAAAGGAGGGTGATGAGGATTGAAGATCAATGTGAAGGGTCCCATTATTTCAAGTAATGAACAATGGATATACGATTGGTTTGGTATTGAGGCAACTAGCCCAAAGAAAATTTCTGATCAATTGAGCCAGGTGAAAGGTGAAGACATTGATATTGATATTAACAGCGGTGGCGGTTCTGTATTTGATGCCTCTGAAATTTATGCCCTTTTAAAAGATTATCAAGGAAAGAAAACAGGGAAAATTCTTGGACTTGCTGCGAGCGCAGCCTCAGTTATCGCCATGGCTGCGGATACTTTGATGATGGCTCCCACGGCTCAAATCATGATTCATAACGCGTCTACCCGTTCCCAGGGAGATTACCGCGATATGGATAAGACTTCTGATTTTTTAAAGAATGTCAATCAAACCATAGCAAATGCGTATCAAATTAAAAGCGGAAAATCTCATGAGGAATTGCTGTCCATGATGGATAACGAGACTTGGTTAACGCCTCAACAAGCAATGGAACATCATTTAATAGATGAAATCATGTTTGAAGATCAAGGTGTCCAGATTGTGGCCAGTAACGACGGGGGAATGATCCCGCCTCAAGTCATCGATAGGATGAGGAAAGAACTGCAGACTTCCGGCATTCAAAATCAAGCCATCCCTGAACCAAAACCGGATGTAAGCCCTCCGGTCAATACGAAGAAAGAAGGCGAAACCATGAACATAGAGGAATTAAAAAATAATCACCCTGAATTATTCAAGCAAGTAAAAGATGAGGGAGTTGCAGAAGGAATCAATTCAGAAAACAAACGCATTCAGGCGATTGAAGACTTGCATCTTCCGGGAAATGAAGCACTGATTAATCAAGCCAAGTTTGAAACCATGGCAAGTGCCAATGAATTGGCCGTCCAAATTATCATGGCTGAAAAACAACGCGGCCAAAATTTCCTGCAAGATCGCAAGGATGATGCTGCTGCATTAAATCAATTCCAAGGCGGTGCGGCGCCAGAGCCAACAGGTAAAAATTCGGGGAAAGAAGAGGACATGCTACTTAACGTTATCGCTTCTCAAAAAGGAGGGCCTAAATGATGAACCTGGTTAATACAAATGCTGGAGAAGTTTCCTATGACGATTTATTTTATGATACGACCGTTCCAGTCAACACAAAATCGGTCAAGTTAAGTGCAGGGCAAGGTGTGCTATTAAGGGGCACTGTACTAGGCGTGATAAAAGCAAGTGGTCTGGCAGTTCCTGTGGATAGTACGAAGACGGACGGAAGTGAAGAGCCTGACTGCATATTGGCTGATGACATTGACACCGGAACCACCCAACCAACTGTTTATACGGCTTACAGTTCCGGCTTGTTCAACCGAAAAGCACTTATCGTCGGCGGCACAGACACCGTTGACCGCCATGAAAAAGAACTGCGGGCCATGGGTATTTATTTGAAAGACATAATCGGATAACGGGGGATTATAAAATGAATCTTAATTTTTATAGAACACAAACACTATTAAAGGCTACTGACAATTTACCGGTCGTCAACACATTTTTAAAAGACACATTCTTCCCGGATGGAGACACATTTCCTACGGAAGAAGTATTAATCGATGTTCGGAAAGGAAAACGCAAAATGGCTCCATTTGTTGCCCCTAGAGTTGGCGGCGTTACTGTTGCTCGTGATGGATTTAAAACGGACAAATACACTGCTCCAAAGATTGCACCACAAAGAGCACTAACGGTCGATGACCTCATGATTCGGGGATTAGGGGAAAATGTTTTCAGCAACCGCACGCCAGAACAGCGTCAAGCGGAATTTCTTGTGAAGGATCTAAAGGATCTCCAAGATATGAATGCTCGCCGAATGGAGTGGCTGGCAGCACAAGTTTTAATTTACGGGAAGGCCATCCTTAAAGGATATGTGGATTTTGAAAATAAAAACTTTGTAGAACAGGAACTTGATTATAATTTCACCAATAAAGTCTTTCTATCAGGTACAGATCAATGGGGAAAAGGCGGTGCTATCTATGACCAACTAGAAGCTTGGCAACTGAGTGTGGTGGAGGCGACCGATGAAAAACCTTCCATTGCGATTTTTGGTCGAGATGCGTTGAAGGAATTCAGAAAAGATTCGGACATTCGAGAAATGATGAACATTCGCAATATGAACTTTGGTGAAATCAAACCGGAGGTCCGAGGAAAAGGCGTGAGTTATATCGGCAGGCTTCCGGAACTTGGGCTTGATATCATTACGTATGATGCTTGGTACGTAGACGATGATGGTATCTCTAAACCTTATATTCCTAAGGACCATATTGTATTAGCGAATGAAAATTTGGGTGAGTTCTTGTATGGTGCCATCACTCAAATGGAAAGTGATGAATCTTTTAAAACCTATGAAGGGAAAAACATCCCGAAATCATGGGCAGACAATGCCAACGAAATACGCATGCTGCGTTTATCTACTCGTCCACTGCCAAGACCTAATGATGTAGATTCATGGTTAGTCGCTAAGGTGGTGGGCTAATGAGGAATATTAAAGCGGTGGCTCACATTTGGCATGATGGGGAGAAATTCAAACCAGGACAAGTAATTCCTTCTATGAATGAAGAGGTAGCAAAGCAGCTCGTAAAAGATAGAGCGGCTTTTTTTGTGGACGAAACTCCCTTTTCAATTAAAGATGAGAACCAAGATTCCAGTAAAACCACTTCTTCACTTGACGATTCCGAAGATGATTTCAAGGTATTGGATGAAGCATATACCCTGGATGAACTAAAAGAAACAGCTGCAGGTGTAGATGGTGTAGATTTTAAAGGCACGATTAGCAAAAAGGACCTGATTACATTGATTATTGAATCCGGAAAAATCGATGAATTCTTTGAGGAAACTGAGTAACATGCCGACCTTTAAGGATTACCTTTCAACGGATATTCACAATGTATTTTTCAATATCATGGAATTTGCGTCAGAAGAGTTAATCGACGGTCAACCAATGCTGGTCATGATCGATGACGAGCAGCTGCAAAAACATAATCTCAAAAGTAGTGGAGAGGGGCTTGCAATGGGTGAGCTCCTTTTTCATGCAAAAAAAGCGGACTTTACAGAAGAGCCCTTTATTGAAATGCGGCTGATGTTTAATAACAGCCTTTATGAAATCCTTTATCTAACTGAAAATGCTGGTGTATATACCATTACCTTGAAGGGGTATCATTCATGAACGATTTTTCCGTAAGTTTAGATGAACGGATGTTAAAGGACGTTCAAGATAAGTTAGGGGCCTTTTCAAAAAAGGCCCCTAACGCTATTTCTAGTTCACTAAACCGTGCCGTTACAAATGTTGCCTCCAATGTCAGTAAGGAAGTTCGAAAAGAATACAACATAAAGTCTGCAGACATTAAGAATACTTTGAGCAAAACAAGGGCTAGTCGTTCCAATTTAAGCGCAATTGTTGAATCGAGAGGGGAATTAATCCCCTTGGACAAATTCAAGGTTTCTCCTCGAACTGTACAGCCTAAGAGGAAGAAACCTATCAAAGTTGGCGTGAAAAAAGGCGGCGTAAAACCATTACTCCATTCTTTTGTTTCAGATGTCAATGGAATTAAGGTGTTTGAAAGAAAAGGAAAGGCTAGGTTACCAGTTAAAAAACTATTTGGCCCATCCATTCCTCAAATGCTAAAGAATGAGGATATTCGAAAAAATATAGACCGAGAAGGCTCTGAAACCTTCAATCGTCGTCTTGATCATGAAATTAATCGAATCCTGGATAGAGGAAGTGCTTCATCTTGATTCCAATAGACTTACAAGAAGGACTTAAAACCCGATTGGAAGCGGAATTTTCAAATAGAACTTTTAAAAATCCCAACAATCAGGACGTACCACTCAATGTTTTCGAACAGCAGTTGCCACAAAAAAAGAAAGAAGACTTAAGCTTATATCCCTACGTGATTATTCAATTAAACGAAGGAACCCAAGTTACGGATAGTTCTTCTGAAGATATAAGAATCATGTTTATCATTGGCATTTTTGATAATGACAGTTCCAATCAAGGATATCGGGAAGTAACGAGAATCATCAATCGAATTACTACCAATCTTACATTGAATCCATTGGTAAATGGCAAGTTCGAAATGAACTATCCTATAAAATGGACTATTTATGAGGAAGATGTGGCTCCATATTTTTTTGGAGGAATAGAAACAACGTGGGCAGTCTCGACTTTCTCACGACAAGATGTGGAGGAATTGATATGACCAAACCAAAAAATGTAGCTGTGAATCAAGCAATTGAATTGAAGCCATTGGAAATCAAAGAGGAAACGCTGGATACAGCACCCAAAACAGAAAATACAGAGTTGGTTATCTATATAGGCGATAGCTTAAAGAATGGGAAGCTTGAACAATTCACCGTATTTAATAACGGAATCCCTAAATTCTTAGCGGAGGATATTGAAAAATGCCCTGCTATTAACTCTTTGATTCTACCTATTTCCCAATTAGGAGAATCTAGACAGAAATTGGCCATTCAAGGAACAATGGAACATACCTTGAACAGTCAAATCACCCAATATGTAAGGAGTGAAAAATAATGGTATATGAACACGGAATTACGATTCAAGAGAATGCAACATCAGTAACACCGCCGATTCAAACCAGTTCAGGCGTTCAAGTGGTCATCGGAACTGCACCCATCCATTTGGCATTAGATCCAAATGCCGCCGTTAACAAACCAATCTTGGCTAGTACATGGGATCAAGCTGTTAAAAGCTTGGGATATAGTGAGAATTTTAAATCCTATAGCTTATGTGAATCCATGTTTGCGTCTTTCAAATTATTTCAAGTTTCACCAGTTGTCTTTATTAATGTGTTGGATCCTTCTGTACACAAGACAGCCGTGACAGATCAATCCGTTTCCTTTACTAAGGGTTCAGGCATTATCGAAGCAGAAGGCGTTCTATTAAGTTCCGTTGAATTAATAAATGAAGATGGTACAAAAACATTCGTGAAAAATACGGATTATACCCTTGCTTTTAATAAGAATAATAAGCCAGAAATATCCGTCATTCCATCGGGAGCTATTGGAGTTACGGAAAGCTTGAAAGTAAGTTTCGACAAGGTGGATCCAACAAAAGTCACCAAAGATGACATTATTGGCGGATACGACGCCGTAACAGGGAAATACAGTGGTGCAGAGCTAATTCGCCAAGTCTTCCCTATGTTTAGTTTAATTCCAGGTTTACTTTTGGCACCAGGTTGGAGTCATTTTCCGGAAATCGGCCTTATTTTAGATGCAAAAGGAAGAAAAATTAACGGGAATTTTAATTGTATGAATGTCCTGGACATTGATAGTAGTATCGTAAAAAAATACGAGGATGTTGCTGCTTGGAAAGCTAATAATTCCTATACAAGTGAAAAAAGCATCGCGTTATGGCCTAAAGTAAAGGTTGGAAATTTAATCCTATCTTACAGTGCAGTAATGGCGGCTTCTATTGCGCATATAGACGCTTCAAATGAAGACGTTCCATTTGTATCTCCTTCTAATAAACGTCTTCCCATTTCTGGAACGGTTTTAGCTGATGGTACAGAGGTTTACTTGGAACAAACACAAGCTAATTCCTTGAATGGTTCTGGTATCGTGACGGCGATAAATTGGAGCGGTTGGAGATCATGGGGAAATAATACAGCGGCATATCCAAATACAACAGATCCAAAGGATCGATTCATTGCTATCAGAAGGATGTTTGATTGGTGGGGGAATACATTTATTCAAGCTTACTTTGATCGAGTAGATGATCCCCTTAATTTCCGATTAATAGAGAGCGTCGTAGATAGTGAAAATTTAAGGGCAAACGGGTATCAAGCAAAAGGACAAATTGCCGGTGCTTCTATTGAGTTTAGCGAAGAACTTAACTCACAATCAGATATTTTAGCAGGGAAAATCACCTTTATTCAAAAAATCGCTGCCTTTACGCCTGCTGAACATATCGTTAATATTTTAGAATTTGATCCAACAATGCTAACTAACTCAATTTTCGGAGGTGAATAACCATGGGAAATCCAATTCCAGAGAAAGTGGTCAATTATAACGTTTACGATGATACAGAAAAACTAGTGGGATTAGCGGGTGAGGTGACTCTTCCTAACTTGGAAGCCATGTCTGAAACCGTATCAGGTGCTGGTATTCTAGGGGAATTTGACAGTGTGAACCCTGGACACTT